>JBEIJP010000343.1:0-4115 GCA_040380245.1 Acidobacteriota bacterium
GTCCGTCTTTCGCTCGATCTTGAAGGCCGACTCGTTGGTCGCGTTGTCGTTCCAGGAGAGGCGGATTCTCGTCGCCGGGTCATCGGCTGTTATGGCGACCGCGGTCAGGCTGGTCGGTGAGAGCGGGATCGAGAGCCACATCGCCGAGGCGACAGACGAGGGCTCGGAGGTGGTCAGGGCATTCCTCGCCCTGACACGGTAGTAGTAGAGCTGGTCTCGTGTGACCTCCGCCGCGTCAAACGCATCGGTCGCAGAGGTCGATCCCGCAGGGCGGGTCAGCTTTTCGACGAAGGGACCTGTCGGGGCCGATGCCCGCTCGACAATGAACGAGGTTTCACTCGTCGAGGTTCTGGACCAGTTCAGTTGGATGATGTCCCGACTGGTCTGCGCGGCGGTCAGGCCGTTCGGCGCTGGGAGCGGCGTGGTTCGGGTCACCTCCACCCCGCTCGAAGGGGCCGTCGCATTGACGGCCTGCACGAGGTAGCTATACTGCGTCCCATCCTGTGCGGTCGTGTCTGAAAAGCTGCGTGCCGTGGCCGCCAGATCTGGCGTCGTCAGGACGGCATAGGCTCCCGTGCCTGCCCTGCGGCTGACGCGAAAGCTGCTCACATTGGTGATCTCCTCCGGATCATAGCTCCAGATGAGGTCGATCCGGGTCGGCGAGACGACGATCGCCTGGAGGCCAGTCGCGTTGACTGGCGGCTCCGCCAGCGTTGTCACGGACAGTTCATTGCTCGGTTGCGACTCTCCCTCGAACTGGCCAGCCGTGTTGCGGAAGGCCGTTACAAGAAAGGCATAGTTCGTGCTGGGCTTGAGACTGGTGGCCACATAGGTGACCACGGACGGAGCTGCCACCGTATTGGCCGGTAAGGTGGCCAGCAGCGTGAACTCACCCGTCCCGATCTTCCGGTAGACACGGAAGCCATCTTCGACGCCCGAATTGTCTGTCCAGGAGAGGGTCACCTGACGCCCCTGGATTCCGGCCACCTGCAGGTTGGTTGGCCTGGATGCCGTCGTCTGGGCTCGGGCCGACGCCTCGTTCGAGACCGGGGAGAGCCCCTGTGAATTGGTCGCCCGCACGACATAGTAATAGGTTGTTTCAGCGACAAGGCCCGTGTCGAGATATCGGGTGACATTGGCCCCGACGGTTCCGATCTCCGTGTAGGGGCCTCCCGGAGTCGTTGACCGGCGAATCGAGAAGCCCGTCTCAGTCTGGGAGTTGTCGGTCCAGGTCAATTCGATCTGGAAGGTCGCGGGGGGCACCTGGGTGTTGGAGCGATTGGTCGCCACCAGATTGCTCGGCGCTGCCGGTGGGTCGAGAAGGGTCGTCGCGTCGACCGGTCCAGCGGCCGCCGAGTCGCCGCCACTGTTTCGCGCAATCACCCGCACCTGGTAGAGCTGATTCTCGGCCAGGTTGGAGACGGTCGCTGTGTAGGATGTTCCCGTTGTGGTGACGGAGGTGCTGGCGACCGTTGCCGCCAGGCTCCAATCACCGCTGGTGCCCAGTCGCTGTTGTACCAGAAACGAAGTCTCGTTATTCGAGTTGTCCACCCACCTGACCGTGAGGCTGCTGATCGAGGCGGCTACCGCTGTCAGGTTGATTGGCGGGGCAGGGGCGTTGGGGGGAGTGGTCACCGTGACCGGTCCGACGGCTGCTGAGCTGACGACTCCGCCACTGTTGGTGGCGCTGACCCGGTATTGGTAGCTCGTTGCCTGGACGGCGGTCAGGTCGTTGTAGCTGATCGACCCTCCGACGGCGCTGGTCGTCAGACTGGTGAGGTTCAAGACGACGGTCCAATCGCCGCTCGGTTCTGTCACCCGACGCTCGATCTGGAAAGATGTCTCGTTATTGGAGGTATCGGTCCACGAAAGCGTCACTTGCGTGGGCGAGGTCGCTGTTGCGGTCAGCCCGCTCGGAGTCGCCGGAGGCGTGTCCCGTGTTGTCGCGCTCGCCTCCGCCGGAGCGGAATCTCCCATGGAGTTGCCGGCACTGACTCGATAGAAGTAGGTGCTGTTTCGGGTCAACCCGCTGTCCGTATAGGCCGTGCTGTTGGGGGGAAGCGTGCCGAGAATGCTGAATGTGCCAGCGCTTCCATCCGGGTTGGCCAATGCCCGCGAGATCCGGAAGTTGGCCTCGTTCGGAGAGTTGTCGGTCCAGGTGACATCGATCTGACTGGTCGAGACGGCTGTCGCCGTCAGATTGCTGGGGGCCAGCGGAATCGCCTGGTCCGTCTGCGCCTGCGCGGTGGCGGGTGTCGACTCCACGCCGCCGCTGAAGGCGGTGACCCGGTAGTGATAGGTCGTGTTGGGGACCAGCCCCGTGTTCGCGAAGGTGGTCGTGTCGGGAGCCGTCGTCTGGATCAGGGTAAATGGTCCGCTGCTGCTGAGAGCGCGGAAGATGTAATAGCCCTCTTCGTTGGTCGCGTTGTCACTCCAGGTCAGGTTGATCCGGGTCGAAGGTGTCGTCCCGTCCTTGGTTGCCGCCAGCCCGGTTGGAGCCAGCGGAACGGCGAAGGTCGTCGCCCGAACCTCGTCGGAGGGCGGAGATTGCCCATTCGCGTTGGTCGCGAAGACTTGGTAAAAATAGGTACGCCCGGGTGTAAGATTTACATTCTGAAAGGTTGTCTGGTTGGCGCCAAGAGTGGCCAGTACGCTCCAGACACCCGTACTGCTGGTTCGCCGCTCCAGTCTGTACCCAGTCTCCGTGGCGGTATCGTTCCAGGTAAGATTGACCTGTGTCGCGGATTGGACCGTGGCGACCAGTCCCTCCGGTGCGGTTGGAACCGACTGTGCCTGGGCCAGCCGGTCCAGGTCGAGCGCCGCCGCGATCTCGATCCGGGGCTGAACCAGCTGATTTCTCGAATCTCTGATCGGAATCCCTGTCTGACGTAGCCGGTAGGTGAGGGTCTCGACGCTCTCTTCAGGGAATTTCTGACGCAGGATGGCCAATGCTCCTGCGACCCGCGAGACGGCGAGCGCGGTTCCTCCGAATCGCACCGGGGTTCCGGAGATCTCCTCCGCGACCGCTACTCCGCCAGGAGCCAGCAGCGTCAACATGTTCGCGTTGTTGGAACTGGGAGCCACCCGCTCGCTCGACCGTCGCCCGCGACCGACATCTCCAGGTTCCTGCTCCGAGACGGCCACGCTGGCGCTCTCATCCGAGACGGTGGCGCTAACGCTGAGCGCGCTCGACACGCAGGCGGGGGCGCTCAGCGCCTCCCCTCTCGCCCCATCTCCCGCGGCTGCCACCGTGGCGATTCCCGCGCTTCGCAGGAGATCGATTGCCGCCTTGATGGCTGGTTCCGTGTCGTCACAGTGGCTCGAACTGGGCCTGCCTCCCAATCCGAGGGTGACCGCGGCGATGCGGTGCTCCGACCGCCAGCGGTAGACCTGCTCCAGCGCCGCGATCACATCCGAGTCATAGGCGGCCAGACAGGAACGGCTCCCTTCGGGGCAGGCGTCGGCCCGATCGAGCCGCGAGAAGATCTGGAGGGAGATCAGCGACGCCCCCTTCGCCACTCCCGCTCGGCCGGCGGCCAGTCGGGCGACGGCGGTGCCGTGCTCACACCCCACGCCATCAACGTTGCAGGGGAGTCCAGACTCCGCCTCCACCGCCATCTCCCGACCGGCAGGGCAGATCGACTGCACGCCCCGGCTCGCGTCCTGGGTAGAAAAACAGCCCTCCGCCACGACCTTGTCGACCAACGCTGGATCGGTTCGGTCCACTCCGGTATCAAGAATGGCGATCGCGTATCCGTCACCGGAATAGGGCCCATCGGTGGTCACCTCTTCTCCTGCACGAAGAAGCCCCCGGGGGCCTCTCCACGGATAGGTGGTCCGATCCTCCTGGATGTCCAGTACGTGGGCGGAGCCACGTAGTGCCTCCAGGCCCGTTTGATTGATTCGTGCGCCAAGGAAGGGCAGGTAGGTGTACCGTTTGATCGAGGCGGGATCATACCCGACAAGTTCCTCGAGCACTGCCTGCTGGCTGCCCGAGCCGGAGGAGACCACAGGCGGCTGCTCGCTGCTGCTGCTTGCGGCATCTGCCTTGGCCTTCCGGTAGGCCGCCCTCTTGGCCTTGCCCCGGGCTTTGCGCTCAAGCTCCATGCCAACAA
>JBEIJP010000344.1:0-4113 GCA_040380245.1 Acidobacteriota bacterium
CTACTCCGATTCCGCCCGGCGATGCTCGGGCTCTCCACTGGCCCCGGCCCACCGAGCGCCCATCCAGGCTCCACTCATTCCACAACCCGACTGCCACAATCCGGCTGGCACAACCCACCTGGCACAACCTGGTCGATTGTTGTCTGACTGCAGCCTGATCGATCTTAAAACGCAAGCCATTCTAGCTTCGCCCGTGGAAGACTGTCAATTACCCCTATCTTGATGTCCCCCGGAGGCGGTGGTATAGTCGCAGCGGTTGTGGAGAAGGAATCTTCGATCAGATCTCAGACCAAATACCTGATCCAGGTATGATCCAGATATTGGCTGCCAGATAGATTTGATTCCAGCTGAAGGCCCCATCCGCTCTACCACGACAAAAACGCAGACATGCCCGAACGAGGCCCTGTCGAGAGTCTGCGCTGAAGCCTTGGTCGCGCCGGCAACTGTCGGCAGAAAAGCACAAGCGACCGATGAAGAAGAGCTAAATGAAGAACAGCTAAATGAAGTACAGCTGAAAGAGATTGAAATCTGAACCAGGAGGGTGGAGAGATGGCAGATCAAAATGGGAATTCCGGAGACAAACTGGTCTATTTCCTGATCGGGGCGGGCATTGGAGCAATCACCGCGTTGCTCTTCGCGCCAAAATCGGGGACGGAGCTGCGCTCCGACATTGCCGACGCGACGAAGAAGGGCCTCGATTATGCCCGGGAGACGAGTCGGGATCTGACGGAGCGAGCCGCTGACTACTACCAGCAGGGAGTCGAGCAGGTCGCGGATCTGACCAACCGGGGTCGTGGCGCCGTCGAGGAGATCACCGACCGTGGGCGCGACCTGGTCAATCGCCAGAAATCGCAGTTTGTCGCGGCGATCGACGCCGGTCGACAGGGTTACCTCGAAGCCAAACAGGCCGACAAGGGAGCCGCCGCTGCCGCGGCACCGGACGCGATCTAGGGGGAATGTTGTCGCCGACGGGCCGACCTGCCAGGACGCGTCTGGCATCGAGTGCCCGTCGGCGGCTCAATCTCGGTGGCCAAAGGCCGATGGCCGAAGTTGAGAGCACGAGCTGGAGGGGGGAACGGTGGAGAATGGAGTGAGCGTTTTTATCGCCGTTGGGATTGGGGTCTTGCTGATCACCCAGGCGGTCGTCTTTGTCGGGCTCTACCTGCTGGCTCGTCGAGTGGTCAGCGTCGTCGAGCGAGCGGGCGAGCTGCAGACCCGGGCGGAGTACCTGCTCAACAACACGGAGCCGGTCGTCAAGCTCGCTCATCACCTGATGGCCGATCTCAAGGAGGCCTCGGGTTACTTTGTCCAGGGAGCCGAGCAGATTCACGCCATTACGGAGATGGCCCGGGACGAGGTCGCCGAGGTCAAATCCCTGCTCGGTGACGCGACGGCGCAGGCGCGACGAGAGATCGAGCGTGCTCGTGGCCACGTCCAGAAGGTACAGGAGACGATCACCGAGGCAACCGATGAGTTCGAGAAGGCCACGGTATTGGTTCAGCGTACCATCCTCGAACCGGCCCGTGAGTTCTCCTATGTGATGTATGGGGTGCGTCGCGCGGTCGAGGTTCTGGTTACCCGCAACCGTCTTCCCGTCAACCGAGTCTACCAGGACGAAGAGATGTTCATCTGATGGGCGCGCGGCGGCCCGCCTCCCTTCTCCGGAATCTCCGGAATCCCTAACCGGAATTCGCGACGGGATGGTCTTGTTCTGACCGGCACGCGCGAGGCGTTCACCTCAACACCAGCACCCGAACCGGACAGCTCGATCGGTCGGGTGCTTTTTCTATTCTTGAAAGATGGGGTATCATCCCCCTTTTTGTTTGGACAGCCCGTCGCTTGGGGGCCTCCGTCGGGGAGGGGAATCGAAGGAGCGAGCGGGAGGTCTGCCAGCAAGCCCTGGTCCAGAGACTCTGCCCGGAAGGCGGTGCCGGAAGGCGGAGATGGCCGAACCCACGACAACTTATGACAAGCGAAACGACAAGCGAAACGACAAGCGAAACAACCCTGGATCTCAAGACGACGGTCAATCTGCCCAAGACAGACTTTCCCCAGAAGGGCAACCTTCCGATCAATGAACCGCTGCGGTTGACGCGCTGGTCGGAGATGGGGCTCTACGAAGCGCTGCGGCAGGTCCGCGCCGGTCGGCCCCTCTTTGTCCTGCACGATGGACCTCCCTACGCCAATGGCCGGATCCACCTTGGCCACGTCTTGAACAAAGTCCTCAAGGACTTCTGCATCAAGTCGCGGTCGATGATGGGACACTGGGCGCCGTACGTTCCAGGCTGGGATTGTCACGGGCTGCCGATCGAGATCAAGGTCGAGGAGGAGCTCGGGGCCCACCGGCACGAAATGCCCGTCATCGAGGTCCGGCGGGCGGCGCGACGCCACGCCGAAAAGTTCATCGGCTTGCAGCGCGACGACTTTCGCCGCCTGGGAATTCTCGGCGAGTGGGACCATCCCTATCAGACGATGAACTACCACTACCAGGCCGAGATCGTGCGGGTCTTCGGGAAGTTTGTCGAGCAGGGATCGGTCTACAAGGGAATGCGGCCGGTCCACTGGTGCATCAGCTGTCAGACGGCGCTGGCGGAGGCCGAGGTCGAGTATGGCGATCACACGAGCCACTCGATCTACGTCGCCTTCCCCTTTCCCGATGCGGCGAAGGTCGCTCCGGCGTTGGCAGGACACAAGGTGAGCATCGTCATCTGGACGACGACTCCGTGGACGCTGCCGGCCAATCTCGGAATCAGCGTCCATCCAACCTTCGAGTACAGCGCGGTCGAGGTCGGAGAAGAGGTCTTCATCGTCGCTTCCGGCCTGCTCGAGGAGGTGGCGGCTAAGCTTGGCTGGGTGGAGCGGGGCCATCGGGTCGTCGCTACCTTCCTCGGAGAGGCACTGGACCGCCTCGAAGCGCGCCATCCATTTATCGATCGCCCGAGTCTGCTGATGAACGGCGACCACGTCACGCTCGACGCGGGAACCGGGGCCGTTCATACCGCACCCGGGCACGGGTACGAGGACTACGTCATCGGTCGTCAATACGGGCTGGATGTCTATAACCCCGTCGACAGTCGCGGCTTCTTCGTCCCGGAGGTCGAGCATTTTGCGGGCTTGCGGGTGGTCCCGCTGACCAAGGCCGACGCCGAGCGGGACGGCAACCGCGCGGTCATTCGCCACCTCGAGAAGATCGGCGCGCTCCTGCGTCAGGATCGCTTCGCGCACCAGTACCCGCACTGCTGGCGCTGCCATCATCCGGTCGTCTTTCGGGCGACGCCGCAATGGTTCATCTCGATGACGAGAACGGGTCTCAATCAGCGTGCGATCGAGGCGTGCGACACGATCCAGTGGGTGCCCGCGTGGGGCAACGAGCGGATGAAGAATATGTTCCGCGACCGACCCGATTGGTGCATCTCGCGACAGCGGGCCTGGGGGGTTCCGATCACCGTCTTCTACTGCGAACAGTGCGAGGAGAGCCTCTGTGAACCGGCGGTCATCGAGCACGTCGCACGGATCTTCGAGGAGGAGTCGGCCGATGCCTGGTACACCCGGGAGGCGAGCGATCTGCTGCCTGCGGGAACGGCCTGCCGCGCCTGTCAGGGAACGAAGTTTCGCAAGGAGATGGACATTCTCGATGTCTGGCTCGATTCGGGATCGAGTTCGCAGGCGGTCCTGCCGGCCTACGGGCTGCCGTATCCAGCCGATGTCTACCTCGAAGGAGGCGACCAGTTCCGCGGATGGTTCAACTCCTCGCTGGTGGTTGGGTTGGAGGTCAAGGGGGCGCCGCCCTATCGGACCGTGATCACCAATGGCTGGGCGGTCGATGGCAATGGCGAGAAGATGTCGAAGTCGAAGGGCAACGTCGTCGAGCCGGAGAAGGTGATCAAGCAGATGGGCGCGGAGATCCTGCGCCTCTGGTGCTCGGCGCTCGATTACCACGAAGATATGCGCGTCTCGGACGAGATCCTCAAGCGGATCTCGGACGCCTATCGCAAGCTCCGCAACACGGCCCGCTACGGTCTCGGCAACCTGCACGGCTTTGATCCCGTCGCCGACCGGGTCGCCTGGGAGGAGATGGAGGAGCTCGACCGCCGGGCCCTCGCCCAACTCGAC
>JBEIJP010000345.1:0-4110 GCA_040380245.1 Acidobacteriota bacterium
ACGGGAAGAAGAAGGGGGTAGGAGTGGATCGAAGAGGAATCAAGGCCCTGTGGATCGTGGTCATGGCGCTGGAGATACTCCTCCTTGGCGGGCTTGGCGGAAACGTCGAAGGAGCCGTCACCGGCAAGATCACGGGGCGCGTCGTCGATCCGACCGGGGCGGCGGTGGCGAGTGCGACGGTACGAGCCGTCAACCTGGCGACAGGACTGGTCCGCGAGGCCACCAGCGGCGAGCGGGGCCTCTTCGTCCTGGCGGAGATGGCGCCGGGGGTGTACCGGCTGGAAGTTCGCCGGGACGGATTCCAGACCTGGGTCCGCGAAGAGGTGACGGTCAGCGTCGCGGGGGTCGTCACCGAAGAGGTGACCCTCTCCGTTGGGAATGTCCAGGAGACAGTGGTCGTCACCAACGGCTCGGGGCTGATCGAACGCGAGAGCGCCGCGGTGCAGACGCTCATCGATCGCCAGTTTGTCGCCAACCTCCCCCTCAACGGACGCAGCTTTCAGACGCTGCTCGAATTGACCCCCGGCGTCGTCCTGACCCGGACCGGCAGCGGCGGCGGGAGCATCGCCACCGGGCAGTTCTCCGTCAACGGGCAGCGCAGCAACGCCAACTACTTCCTGATTGATGGCGTGAGCGGCAACATCGGCGCCAGTGTTACGGCGCAAGGCTTCCAACAGGCGGCGGGAACCCTTCCTGGAATGACCGTGCTGGGCGGCTTCAGCGGCCTGGTGACGATCGACGCGCTGCAAGAGTTTCGGGTGCAGACCTCGAGCTACGCTCCTGAATTCGGGGCGAATGCCGGGGGGACAGATCTCGGTCGCGACGCGCGCCGGAAGCAATCGCTTCTCCGGGTCCCTCTTCCACTACCTGCGCAACGAGGCCCTCGACGCCGCTGACTGGTTCGACAATCGGGATGGACGGGGACGCCGCAAACTGCGGCAGAACGACTTCGGAGGGACGATTGGGGGACCGATCCGGCTGCCCAAACAGATCTTTGGCCCCCTTGGTTACGACGGAACGGACCGGACCTTCTTCTTTGCCTCGCACGAGAGTGTCCTGCTGATTCAACCCCAGCCAGGAGTCCTGCTCGCCCGCGTTCCATCGGTCGAGGCTCGCGATCGGGCCACCGGGCCAATCCAGGCAGTCCTGCGCGCCTTCCCCTTGCCCAATTCACCGGCGGTCAATCCTGGCGCGACCGGAGGGGACCCGCGGGATGCCGGCCGGTACACCGTCGGTCTCTCCTACCCTTCGACCCTCCACGCGACCAGTGTCCGACTGGACCATCACCTCAATCGCCAAATCCAGATCTTTGGGCGGTTCAACGAAGCCCCCTCCAACTCGTCGATTCGCTCTTTCCCAAGCCAGGAGAACTTCTTTCGTCAGGACAATCGAACGCTGACGCTCGGGATGACCTGGACCGTGACGCCGCGGCTGGTGAGTGACCTCCGCTTCAACAGCAGCCAGTCGAACGGGCAATTCTCCTTCCAGGGAGCCGGGGTCGATGGGGCGATTCTCCCCCCCGACAACCTCATCTTTCCCAGCTTTACGTCACGGGCGGCGACACGGGTCAGCTTCCAATTGATGCCCGGCAATTTCAACGCGGGGATTTCAGCCGGAAATTTGACACTCGGGAAGGCGGTCGGCAATCGTCAACGGCAGATCAACATCGTCGAGAACCTGACGTGGGTTCAGGGTCGACACGAATGGAAGTTCGGGTTTGATTACAGACGCATGCGCCCCGTGCAGGAGGCGAGCGACATCGGGATCAGCTACGTCTTCAGCACCGAAGCGGCGCGTGCCTCCGGTATCCCCAACAGCATCACCATTCAAGCATTTGCTCCGATTACAGACTTCTACGTCCACAACTTCTCCGGATTCATTCAGGACACCTTCCGGATCAAGCCGCGGGTAACCCTGACCTACGGAGCTCGCTACGAGGTCAATCCGCCCCTGGCGGGTCAGCGCCTCCCCTACCAGATCGACGGGCTCGACAATCCCCTCACCGCGACCCTGGCCAAGCCCGGAACCCGGCAGTGGGAGACAACGTGGAACAACATCGCTCCCCGCGTCGGGCTGGCCTGGACCCTCTCCGAGAAACATTCGCTCGTCCTTCGGGCCGGGACCGGACTCTTCTACGACACGGGACAAGGAACAGCGCTGCGGGGCTACAGCAGCTTCCCCTACAACACCGTCCGCACAATCACGAACCCGGCCCAACTGCTCTTCCCTGCCCGGGAAGCCGATCTGGCGCCGCCCGCTTTCCTGGATATACAGCCGCCTCCTTACAACGCCAACTTCTTTGTCTTCGATCGGAATCTGCAGCTTCCCCTGACCCGGCAATGGAATGTGGCCCTCGAGAAAGGGCTGGGGCAGAACCAGTCGATCAGTGTCTCCTATGTCGGGGCACAGGGACGGCGGTTGCTGCGCGCCGAGCAGCTGCGCAACTACAACGCAGCCTTCGTCCGCGATCGGTTCCGGCTCAACACGGGCGCGATCACCGTCCTCAATCCGGCGATCTTCGGCCCCGCCCCCTCCAACACTCCACAAGCGGGAGCGGCGGTATCGATCACACGGAACGGCGCCGAGTCCGACTACCATGCCCTCCAGGTACAGTTTCGCCGGCGGCTCGCCCGACGCTGGCAGGCGCAAGCCTCCTACACGTTCGCCAAATCACTCGATACCGTTTCGGACGAGCTGACGACGGGAATCCCCGAGCGCGACATCAACTTCGCTCTCGAACGCGGACCATCCGATTTCGATATCCGGCACAACTTCATCTCGGCGATCAGTTACGAGTGGGGTCGGCCTGGCGGTCCCGCCTTTGTCCGCCAGCTCCTCGGGGGATGGTCGGTCGATGGCATCGGTCGGATCCAGTCGGCCCGCCCCTTCAGCGTCATCACGCAGGAGTTCGACATTCTCAACATCTCCGCGACCCGGCGCGTCGATCTGGTCCCGGGCGTCCCCGTCTACCTTGATGACAGCACGGCTCCCGGCGGGAGGCGACTCAACCAGGCCGCCTTCACGCTCCCAGCCGCGGGTCGACAGGGAACGCTGGGGCGCAACGCGCTGCGCGCCTTTGGCCTCTGGCAGGTCGACCTGGCCCTCCGACGTCAATTCACCCTGCGGGAGCGAACACAGCTGCAGTTCCGCGCCGAATTCTTCAATCTGACCAACCGCCCCAACTTCAACGATCCGGCCTCCTCCTTCATCCCTGGGCCAGCCCCGACCGGCTGCGCCCGCAATCAGACCACCTTCGGTTGCTCGATCAGTATGTTGGGACGCGGATTGAGCGGAAATACGGGCGCGAGTCAGACCAGCCCCAGCGCGGGGTTCAATTCGCTCTATCAGATCGGTGGTCCAAGATCGATCCAGTTCTCTCTGAAACTTCTCTTCTGAGAAGCGAGGGGAGTCACTTCTGTCACTGAGCGGAGGTGGCCTCGTGCCGCCTCCGCTCGTTGTTCGATCCGTGGCCAGGTCTCGCTCCAGGGCGTGGTCGAAGGCGTCACCCGCAGTTTCAAACACCGCCAGAACAAATACGGAGGAGGAAATCGATGATGCAAGAATTCTGGGTCAGGCGACACGGGCGTCGCGCGGGGCTTTTGGTGAGCTTGTTGATCATTCCCGCGATCGCTTTCGGACAGACCGGCGGTCAGCCCGCCCCCGTGCCGACCGAGACCGTCGGGACACGCGAGGCGCTTCCCGCCGTCTCTGTTCTGACCCGCACGGCGAAGAACGAAGATGAGCTGCTCTTCATCCGTGAAAACGGAAGATTCGGCTTTGTCGACCGTACAGGCAAGACGGTCATCCCCTGCGTTTATGAAAACACCTATGGGTTCACGGAGGGCCTCGCTGGTGTGGCGGTCAAAGGACGCATCGGCTACCTCGATCGCAACCACGGTGACGCACCGGCGCGTGACTTCAAGGGCATCGTCGGCAACAGCGTGCTGCGCTGGGAGTACTCGCCGCGCACCTGGCTGGAGGCGGGGTCGTACTGCAGAGTGGCCCGGAGGAAGCCCGGGAGGCGCTGCAGGGCGGGTGCCGCCTATGAAATACAGGATGGCCGAATTCGAATGAGCAGAGGACAAAACGGGGAACGAGTGTGTGTGTGGG
>JBEIJP010000346.1:0-4097 GCA_040380245.1 Acidobacteriota bacterium
CGAGTCAGCGTCCGCCCCGAGGGGAGACAAGGAATCTCAGATTCATTTATTCTTCCTCTCGTCTCTCTCCTGCCCTTCGCGCCTTCGCGTGAGCCTCTTCTCGTGAGCCTCTTTCTTGACCCACATTGAGAGATCAGGCGGACCAGGGGCTCGTGCACCCAGGATCCGCTTGCCTCTCGGCCCTGATTCCTCGCTCCTCAATTCTAATTCCTCTCCCCGCGTCAGCCACCCTGGCAAGACTGATTGATTTTCAAGATCGAGTTGCATTACCATCACAACTGTTGGCAGGTCAAAGAGAAGAGTCCTGAATAGTGGAGTCGACCCCCTCCTTCACTGCAACAACGAGCCGATCCGATTCCCAACGAATTCTCTAACCGGTAGACGCCCCCTCACAACAGGTTTATGGAGCAACTGCAAGAACAGACCGCTGGTCGGGCCATTACCACCCTCAACTACTGCCCGGAATGTGGATCGCCGCTCTCCGATCGATCCCACCGGTTCTGCGATCAATGTGGCATCGATCTTCGTCGCGGCGAGGAGAGTCCGGGGAGGTCGCCGGGTAGGCCCGCGATGGGCCCTCGGTCGACGAATGGGGGCCGGCAGAAGGAGCGGCCCCTCGTCGAGGCGACACCCGGGGAGTTGCTCGCCGAGGCGGTCAAAGAGGCGGGGCTGCTCTCCGCCGACGTGATCGACCGACTGTTGATGGAACACCCGGAGCCCCGTGAGCTCTACCAGCATCTGCTGGATGAGGGGGAACTACCCGAGGAGGAGCTTCGGTTGGCGCTTCATGAGGCATTCCTCTACCCGACCATCGACCTGCAGGTGACGGAAGTGGACAGCGGCCTCGCCGCGGAACTTGGGGCCGGCCTGCTCCAGGAGAGACTGGTGCTGCCCCTGGTCGGTTCCGGGCCGTCGGGACGGCTGATGATCGCCATGGCCAACCCGACGGATCGGGAGACGATTCGCGAGATCGAACAGATCGCGCAGCGCCCGTCTTCGATCTGCCTCGCGCTCCCCACGCGTCTGCTCGAACGAGTCGAGCGCCACTTTGCCCCCAGGCTGGTTGGAGTGCTCCCCTCGGGAGAGGCTGTCGAGGCGATCCTGAACCATTCCGAGACCTCGATTGGCAAGGCGGGCCACAACCGGCTGGTCCTCGGCGATGAGACGGTCAGCGGCAGCCATGCGATCGTCCTCTCCGAGCAAGGCAGGTTCAGCCTCCTCGACATGGGAAGCCGCAACGGCACCTATCTCAACAATCAACGGCTGGGGCAGGACGGACAATCGCTGGCCGACGGAGACCAGATCAGACTGGGGCGGATCCGGCTGGTCTTTCAGGATCCGAATGCGTCGCTCCCGGAGCGGACGCCATTCCTGCCCGATGACGTGGCCGCGGCCTCGGGCGCCCCACCGCGGACGCTTCCCTTCCCAGCCGACTGGGAGCGGACAGAGCCAGAGATGTCGCCCTGGGAGGAGCCAGCCAGCGAGAACGGGCTCCCTTCCCCGGAGTTCGTCGAGACATCTCCGCCGCAGGCCGAGCCGCCGCCAGTCGAGCCCGCGCCAGCCAGGGAGGTCGAGGGGAGAGGGCCTCGGACGTCCCGTTGGGCAGTCTGGGGGCTGGCCGGCATCGCCCTGCTTGCCGTGGCCATCTTTTTCTTCAAGAGACAAGCGACGGCCGAGCGGCCGACGATCCCCCAGCCCCTCGAGCGCACGGGAGCGGAGGCGCTCACCGCCTCTGGAAACTGGGAGAGGTTTGGGAAGATCGGAGGCCTGGTGTCGGTCAGCGCGGTGGCGCATCGCCCCGGAAGCGGGGGAGTGCTGCTGGCCGGGACCACCCAGATCCCGGGACTCTTCTGGGTTCCAGTCGCGACCTCGGGGAGTCCGCGGGTATCGCTCTTCGATCTGCCGGCCGGGATGGCCCCACTCGTCGCCACCAGCACGAGTCCCACCGAGGCGCTCGCCTACGGCAATGGGTTTTACTACGAGCTGAGCCCGCCCCGGCGGGGGGCGCAGGGCGGACAGCGGTTGCATCGGATCGCGATCTCGTCCAACGGAGTGGCGCGGCGAGAGTCGACCGTGGAGGTGTCAGAGCTGGTGCGGTCTCTCGCGCCCCCCTCTTCCGGTGGGATGTCACAACCTCCTGTCGCCACGCTGGCCTGGAATCCGATCCGCGAAGAGCTGCTGCTCGTCCTCTCCCCGCTGGCCACCACCGGAGAGACCCTGCTGGTCCCGTTGCGGATGGTCGATCCACTCGGTCCCTTCGGGGGGAGAAACCTGACGATTGGCTCCCCTTCCTTCCTGCCCCTCGACCTCAATGGCGAGACGGTCCGGGCGATGACCTACGTCGCTTCCCGCAAAAGCTTTCTGCTCGTCACCCGGGGGCAGTCGACCGTTCAGCTCTGGGAATGGTCAGGAACGTCGCAATCCCGCCCGTCGCCAAGAATGGTCCTCGATCCGCATCCGGAGCCGTCAGGCATCCTTGCCCTTCCCCGGGACAATCAGGAGCTGATTGTGCTGACGGGTCGGCGCGGGACCTACCTCACACTGACCAGCCAGACCTCCTCGCCGTGACCTCTTCTCTCCTTTCCCGGAGAAAGATTTGAGGCAAATTTAAGGCATCTTTAACCCCCTTTTAACGAAACAGCCGTATCTTCGGTGGAGTCAACGAAGAGGGCGGGAGTTCGTCACGACCCGGACCGCCCGGATTCCATCTTGTGTTTCGTGAAGAGCAATGGCAGATTGGATGACAGAATTGGGGAGAGAGCGGCTGGCGGGAAGTGCGGTCGTGGAGCTCCCTTCTTTGGCGTACGGGGAACGCATGCGGAATCTGCCAGAGTCTGCCATCAACAAGTTGCGGGACCATCTGCTGCTGATGGGCGGCGAGGTCGAGCGGGCGATCGATCAGGCGACACGAGCGCTCATCGAACGGGACTCGGAGCTGGCCACGCAGGTCCTGCAGTCGGACGATCGCGTCGACGCCCTGGAACTGGAAGCCGATCGGATCTGCGTGCATCTGCTCTCGCTCCAGACGACCCAGCCGAACGAGATTCGCCTGGTGGTGACGGCGATCAAGATCACCCCAGTCCTGGAGCGCATCGCCGATCACGCCTGCAACATCGCCCGGGCGGCCCTCTACCTCAACGACGAGCCGCAACTGAAACCCTACTTTGACCTGCCGAAGATGAGCTGGCTGGCCTGCGAGATGCTCCGGTTGTCGCTTGACGCCTTCGCGGAAGGGAATGCCGATCTGGCGCGAATGGTGATCGAGCGGGACAGCGAGATCGACCAGCTCTACGACCGGAACTTTCACGACCTGCTCGACTGCATGTCGGTCGACGCGGCCGCCTCCGGACGCGCGGCACGGCTGCTGATGGTCGCCAAACATCTCGAACGGATCGGGGACTACGTCAAGGACATCTGCGAGCTGACCGTCTATATGAAAGAGGCGATGGTCATCCGGCACCGCCAGCTGACCCGCTGACAGCGGGTGGCTCGCCTCTCCCCACCCCTCCTCTCAGCAACGGAAGAAGCGAGTACCACGATCGACTTATGAAGCCGACTATTCTGATCATCGAAGATGATCCCGATATCGCCGAGAGCATCCGCTACAATCTGGAACGGGAAGGCTCCTTCTCCGCCCTCGTGGCCGCCACGGGGGAGGAGGGGCTGCACATTGCGCTGGGCAAGGATGGCGCGAGACGCCCGACCGGGGATCGTCCCTTCCTGCCTGTCGAGCGGACCCCGGACCTGATCATCCTCGACCATCGCAATCTGCACCGACTCTGACGGCGATCAGTGCATCCGCATTGGCTCCACACACACCTTGTCTCTGACGTCATGGACGAGAGGGGTTTAGATGATGAGGCACTCTCTGAAATCACTGACGATACAGATAGGCTTTTCCTTTGCGCCTCCGGTCAAACCGTCTGCCTCTAATCCAACCCAACCCAACCCTATGAACCCTCACGATATGAACGCCTTAGAGTTCGCGGCTTATACCCGCTTGTGCCTCTTCCTGCTAATGGGAGGATGCGCACTCGCAACCGCATCGCTCTGGCTGTCAGTCTATTGCGACTGGCGCAAAAGCAACCGCAAGTAAC
>JBEIJP010000347.1:0-4091 GCA_040380245.1 Acidobacteriota bacterium
GATTGCGCAATCGAGGAGGGGCATCTGGGTCCAGGTGAGAACCAGCCCGCTGAAGACCAGCCCGGAAGAGGCGACCAATTGCGCCGCCAGCTTGATGTAGGGTTTAATCTGGACTAAATCATCGATCAAGCCGACCAGAAAGAGGAGAAGACCACCGGCAACGAGGCGGCGCACCGCCAGTTCAGCCGGGAGGAAAAAGCTCAGACCTAGTAGAAAAGCACCTGCAATGGCGATCCCTCCAAGCAGTGCAGTTGGGTGTTCGTGCCAGCGATCTCTGCGGGGATGGGCCAGGACTCCGTAGCGTCGGGCCAACTGACGTACGACCCAAGTGAGGCTCAGACTCAACAGGATTGTGACCGTTACCGCCAGGAACATCGAACAGACTCTCCTACTTCACTCTTTGGATCAACTCCGTGATCTATCTTCCTTTGTCAGGGATGGGCAACGGATGGAAAGAGGAATGGAAAGTGGTGGATCTGTCGCGCGCTTGACGATCCGCCAGGACATCAATAAGTATCTGATCCAGCGTATGTCGAGGAGAGTAGCCGATCAGGTCGTGAATCCGGGTAATGTCCGGGACCCGGCGCCGCATATCCTCGAAGCCCTCCTCGTAAGCAACCTCATAGGGGATCGTCACGATCTCAGATCGCGCTCCCGTCAGAGATTGTATCTTTCGCGCCAGTTCAAGGATCGTCACCTCCTCGGTGGCGCCGAGGTTGTAGACTTCGCCGCAGGCTTGCGGATGCTCGATCAACTGCATCATCGCCCGTACGGCGTCGGCGACATGAGTAAAGCAGCGGCTCTGTGATCCATCACCAAAGACGGTAATCGGTCTTCCATCCAATGCCTGATCGATCAGATTTGGAATAACCATTCCATACTGGCCGGTCTGGCGGGGACCGACGGTATTGAAGAGGCGGACAATCACCGTTGGAACCCGCTTCTCTTTCCAGTAGGCGATTGCCAGAAATTCATCGATCGCTTTCGAGCAGGCATAGCTCCATCGCCCCTTGGCCGTAGCGCCGAGAACCAGATCATCTGTCTCCCGGAAAGGGACACGGTCGGTCTTACCATAAACCTCAGAGGTCGAGGCGATGAGGATCCGCTTTCTTTTTCGGGCCGCATGGCGCAAAACCTCCTCAGTTCCTCGGATGTTGGTTTCAATCGTTCGAACAGGACTTTCGACAATCAAACGTACGCCAACTGCTGCGGCTAAGTGATAGATGCGATCGCTGAGATCGACCAATTCCGCCATCAATCGCGCATTCATAACCGTGTCGAGGTGGAGATGGAACCCCCGCTGGTTCCGGCATCTCTCCAGATTCTCAACCGACCCGGTCGAGAGATCATCAATGACCATGACCTCGTCTCCTTGCGCCAAGTGCGCTTCCGCAAGATGAGACCCAATAAACCCTGCCCCACCTGTAATCAGAACCCTCATGCGTTGCCTTTCTCACGTGAACTCTCGTGTTGATAGATCTGAGCGAGCTGCTCGATCATCCGCTCCCTCGAGCGATGGCGGCGGACCCACTCTTGGGCCTGTCTCCCCATCTGTCGGCGAAGTTCTATTTGGGGGAGCAACCATTGAATGGCGGAGGCCAGCGCTGTTTCGTCCCCGGCGGGAATGGTGACCCCGTGGGACCAGATAGTCAGTGATCCCTGCTTGTCGATCTGCTCCCCCATGAGATCGGGGACGCCTCCGACGGCGGTCGCCACTACAGGAACGCCGGCCGCCATCGCCTCGAGCAGTACGAGGGGAGTACCCTCGTTGCGCGAGGTCAGCACTAGAACCGAGAAGTCTGGGTAGAGGGACCGGACGTCTCTGCGATTCCCCAAGAAAGTGAAGTGCGGATCCAGATGCAGCTCCCGCACCAGCGATTCCAGAGGGGGTCGCAGATGGCCATCGCCGAGCATAACATAGTGAACTGCGCCCCACTTCCCGGTGAGGGATTGCGCTGCCCTGACCAACAGTTCTGGTTGCTTGATCTCTGTCAAGCGCCCGACCCAGCCGATCAGATCTCCTTCGATTCCCTTGCCGAGGAGCCCCCGGAGCGTTCCCGGTGTGGCCGGCTCGGCCTCGAGGCCCAGCTCAACGATTGTATGCTGACTTGAACTTCCGATCCGGTATCGACCCAGAATCTCCTCCTGCTGCAGGCGACTCAATGTGACGATCCGATCGGTCGCCGTCGCCGCCAGTACGCGCTCGATGGCGACAAAGAGAGCCGATTTCCATGGTCCGTAGTACCCGTGGAAGACATGGCCGTGAAACAGGTGGACAACGCGGCAACGGCCACCAAAGAGGTGGTTGTAAAGCCAGGCGGCTACCCGTCCGACCGCTCCCGCCTTTGCCTTATGGGTCTGCACCACATCCGGCTTCCAGGCCCGAAAGAGTCGCAACAGCTTCCAGATCACTCCGAGGTCCCGCCAGGAGATCTCCCGGCTCAGCCCTGAGAGGCGATAGAGTGTCCGGGTCGAGGTTGTGTTGATCCAATCCGCTTCCTCTTCCCCAAGCGCCGGCAGGCCGCAGATAACCTGCGTGGTCACGCCGTGTTGATCTAACCCATCCTTCAGCCAGAGAATCACCCTTGCGGGCCCTCCGACATTCAAACGGTCGATCACCTGCAGGACACGAGGCCCCTCCGCTTCCGTGTTGGGTGGTTTCCAGGTCAATTTTTCCAAGGGCCTTGGTGGATCCAGCAGAGCCATTGCTCCAGTACCAGCAAATTCCAGAGTCGATACGAGTGATCGGCCTGTCCAGTGAGATGCTCCTGGATCAGCCCCTCCACTGTCGGACGATGAAGAGGATTGTAACGGCTTCTCAATAAAGTATCACAGAGCATCTCCCGCCAGGCGCCACGAAACCACTCCGCCAGGGGAAGTCCAAATCCCATCTTGGAGCGATCCCGGACCTCGCGAGGCAGGAGATCCCCCAGGGACTGTTTGAGAAACAGCTTGGTTCCCCTCGACCCGAGCTTCCAGGCGAACGGCAGACGTGCCGCCATCTCCATCAGTTCGTGATCCAGAAAGGGGCAACGTGCCTCCAATGAATGGGCCATGGTTGCGGTGTCGAGCTTGAAGAGCAGATCGCCGGGAAGGTATGACTCGATATCGACCGCGATCGCCGTCTCCGCACCATCCTCACCCAGACGAAGTTGCTGTTCCCGGATCATCGACTCGAGCCACTGCTCATCCGGAGGGGGGAGATTCTTCCCGAAGAGGGCCGTCCGTTCGTCTTGCGAAAAATAGGTCACCCAGCGCGGATACCCCGCTTCGAGTGGCAGAGGAACCTCCCGGAAGAGCCGCCCTAGCCTCCTGACTTTGCCGCTGAGCAACGGACCACGTTCGATGAGCCTCCCGGCCTGACTGGCAAGGTGGGCAAGGAGTGGTCGCCGTCGCAGCTTTCCAGTCAGCCAGATCCAACGATACCGCTCGTAACCGGCAAAGCTCTCATCGCCCCCATCTCCGGTCAATGCTACTGTAACGTGTTTCCGCGCCAACTGGGACAAATACCAGGTGGGTAGGATCGAGGCATCTGCCAGGGGCTCCCCGAGATGGGCGATCAGAGAAGGCAGGATTTCTCCGCGCGAGGGCTCCACGTAGAACTCGTGGTGCTCAGTCCGCCACTTCTCAGCGACACGCCGCGCGTATCCGAGTTCATTGAACCGAGCTTCGCGAAAGCCAATGGAGAAGGTCTGAATTGGGCGATCGGAAGACTGTGCCATCAAGGCAACGACCAGGCTCGAATCGATCCCGCCGGAGAGAAAGGCTCCCAAGGGCACATCGCTGACCATCGCAACCGGACTGCTTCCGTGAGCTTTTCCCGCAGCTCCCTGCCCCAGTCTTCTCGCCCCCCCACGACTTTGGGATGGTATTCCAGTCTCCAGTACCTTTGAACGATTGGTGAACCGCCAACGTCAATCGTCAGAAAGTGACCCGGGAGCAACTTCTTGATTCCGCTAATGGCGGTCCCATCCCCCGGGACATACCCATATCGCAGGTACTGACCGATCGCTTGCCAATCGACTTGACGTTCCCCTTCCCCGAGTGTGAGTAATGCTTGAATCTCCGAAGCGAACGAGAGGCGGCCTGGC
>JBEIJP010000348.1:0-4084 GCA_040380245.1 Acidobacteriota bacterium
CCGGAGCAGGTTGTCAAGCCGCAGCAGCCCCCGCCCTCTCCCAGACCGAACAGGTAGCGGGAAAGGGAACGTGGGAGCACGGGAACCTAGGCGCAGCACGCGAACTTCATCCCTGGCCTCGGGTTGCTCGACTCGACGATGATCGTCGCCGGGTCGATGATCGGTTCGGGAATCTTCATCGTTTCGGCCGATATTGCCCGGCAGGTTGGCTCTCCGGGCTGGCTGCTGGTGGTCTGGGTGGTGACCGGCGCGCTGACGCTGATGGCCGCGCTGAGCTACGGGGAGCTGGCGGCGATGATGCCGAAAGCCGGCGGCCAGTACGTCTACCTCCGCGAAGCCTTCTCTCCCTTGTGGGGGTTCCTCTACGGCTGGACCCTCTTTCTCGTCATTCAGACAGGAACGATCGCGGCGGTCGCCGTCGGGTTCGCGCGGTATCTCGGGGTGCTCTGGCCACGAATCTCGGAGACGAACTACCTGGTCGCACCGATCGGGCTGGGCGGTCAGTACGCAATCTCACTCTCGACCGCGCAATTGATGGGGATCGGGATGATCCTCCTGCTGACCTGGATGAACACGCGGGGGCTGCGGCTCGGCAAGTGGATTCAGAATGTCTTCACGGTGGCCAAGACCGGGGCACTGATCGCGTTGATTGTGCTGGGTGGAACGGTGGGGTACCAGGCGATCGCCGCCGAGGCCAATTTCGGAGACCTCTGGACAGTGCGTGGATCGCTCCAGGACGTCGGGCCAGGGGTGACCGCGGCGACCGGGCTGGGGTTGCTGGTGGCGATCTGTGTCGCGCAGACCAATTCGCTCTTCTCCTCCGATGCCTGGCACAACGTGACCTTCACTGCCGGTGAGGTGCGCAACCCGCGCCGCAATCTGCCGCTCTCGCTGGCGCTCGGGACGATCCTGGTGATTTCGCTCTACCTGCTGGCCAACGCGGCCTACCTTGTCGCCCTACCCTTCGAGACGATCCAGACGGTAGCGAGTGACCGGGTCGCCTCCGCGACGGCGGAGATCATCTTTCCGGGCGGTGGGGCGGCGCTGATGGCGGTGGGCATTCTCATCTCGATCTTTGGCTGCAACAATGGGTTGATCCTGACGGGGGCGCGCGCCTACTACGCGATGGCGCAGGACGGGCTCTTCTTCCGCGCGGCGGGTCAGCTCAACCGGTCGCATGTGCCCGCCTGGGGGCTGGTGATCCAGTGCCTCTGGTCGTGTCTGCTGGTCCTGCCCAGAACGGTCCAGGTGGCCGCGGATGGGACCGTCAGCTATGGGAACCTCTACGGGAACCTCCTTAACTATGTCATCTCGGCGGCGCTTCTCTTCTACATCTTGACGATCACGGCGATCTTTGTGCTGCGGCGCAAACGGCCGGATCTCCCGCGCCCGTACCGTGCGATTGGGTATCCAGTGATTCCGGCGTTGTATGTCATTGGAGCCGGAGTGGTGCTGGTGGTGCTCTTCTTCTACCAGACGGCGACTACCTGGCCGGGGCTGGTGATTGTCGTCAGCGGAGTTCCCGTCTACTTTGGGTGGCGAGCTCTCGCGCGCCGGCGGGGAATCGAGCCGGTGGAAGCGTTTAGCGAGTAGGTGTCCGTCGGAGGGAAGGCGCGGGGGGAAGCCCCCTGGCTGATCCTGACGGCCCGTGTCTGGCCCCCCTCTTCTCTTCTGAATGGGAGAGCGCGAGACACGATGTCCGGGAGATTGTCCGGCTGGAGAATCTCCCACTCCCCTTGTCGATCCGCAGTCCATTCTGAATTCTGACGTCCCCCCTCATCCGCGCGGTGAGGTTGGTGGGACAGATGAAATCCTGTTGTCCGGGGGGGCGGTAGCGCGTGCCCCCCGGGAGTGGAGCACAAATCTTTATATGCCCTGAGGAGGCTTCGATGTCACTTTTTGCGACCAAGTCGATTGACGCGATCATTGCTGAGGCGCATGAGACCGGCGAGCATACCCTGAAGAAGACGCTCAGCTCGCTCGATTTGGTGATGCTGGGCATTGGCGCGATCATTGGGACAGGAATCTTTGTCCTGACGGGCCAGGCTGCCGGGAAGCATGCGGGGCCAGCCGTCGTCGTCTCGATGATTCTGGCGGGGGTCGTCAGTGCCTTTGCGGCGTTCTGTTACTCCGAGTTCGCGTCGAGCGTGCCGATTTCGGGATCGGCCTATGCGTATGGGTATGGGACACTCGGAGAGTTTGTCGCCTGGATCATCGGGTGGGATCTGATTCTGGAGTACGCGTTTGGCGCGGCGACGGTGGCAGTGGGTTGGTCAGGGTATGTCGTCAGCTTTCTCAAGGACCTGGGAATCCAGGTGCCTCCGCAGTTGACCGTGGGGCCGTGGACGACGCTGACCCTGGCTGATGGAAGTCAGGTGAGCGGCTTGATCAACCTGCCGGGATTGCTCATCTCGGTGGCGGTGACCTTGCTTCTGATCAAGGGGATCAAGGAGTCGGCCTCGTTCAACTCGGTGATCGTCGTCATCAAGGTGGTGGTCGTCCTGCTCTTCATCGTCGCGGGGGTTGGCTATGTCAGCAAGGACAACCTCGGGATTGGCTGTACGGCGGGAGCGCCCGGCTGCGCCGAGTTCATGCCGTTCGGCTTTGGCGGCGTGATCACGGGGGCGGCGGTGATCTTCTTCGCCTACATCGGTTTCGACGCCGTCTCGACAGCCGCCCAGGAGGCGCGTAACCCGAAGCGGGACATGCCGATCGGGATCCTTGGCTCCCTCGCCGTCTGCACAGTTCTCTACGTGCTGGTGGCCGGGATCATGGTGGGACTGGTCGACTATCGGATGCTGACCAACGCCGCTGCCCCGATCGCGGTGGCGGTCGATGAGGCGCTCAAGCTGGCCAAGGGAACGACGATGGGGACGATCCTCGCGGGCTTTCCGATGATCATCAAGGTGGGGGCGGTGCTTGGACTCAGCTCGACGATGGTGGTCATGGTCATGGGGCAGCCGCGCGTCTTCTACTCCATGTCCAAAGATGGCCTGCTGCCAGGTTGGGCGGCCAAGGTCCACCCGAAGTACCAGACGCCATACGTGACGACGGCGATTACGGGGACGATCGTGGCCATTCTCGCGGGGTTTGTTCCGATCAGTCTCCTCGGTGAGCTGGTCAGTATCGGGACGCTCTTCGCGTTTGTCATCGTCGGAACCGGGATCATCATTCTGCGCCGCTCGAGCCCGACGATGAACCGGCCCTTCAAGGTGCCGTTCTCGCCAGTCGTGCCCATTCTCACCGTCGTCTCGTCGGCCTACCTGATGAACAGCCTGCCGCTCGACACCTGGATCCGGCTGATCGATTGGATGTGTCTTGGTCTGGTGCTCTATTTCGCCTACAGCTATCGGCACAGCCACCTGGGCAAAGGGCAGGGGAATTCGAACGGAGCTGGCGGATCCAACCGGGCCGTGACGGCCGATTACAAGCCGCCGCAGGCCGCGCTGGTCGGGATCGGGTTGACGCTGCTGCTGACAACCTGGCAAGTCCACACCTACATCCCCGGGGCAGGGCTGCTCGATTATGGCATCCGGCTCTTCTTCTGGATCGTCGTCGGATTGATGGTCGTGATGCTGATGTATGGGCGCAAGGACCAACGGGCCAAGCGGAGCGATCAGGTCCGGACGGTGGGGTTGGCCATCTCGCTGCTCAACCTGGTGGTATGGGCGGGGATCACCTACTGGTACTTTGTCCACTACGCGGAACTGCACGCCAAGTAGCGGATCCGGAACACAAAAGGTCACGGCCGAACAGAAAAGCTGGCGAGGGAGAGTCGATCTCTTCCTCGCCAGCTTTTCTGGCTTCCGCAGAAACTGGATGAGCGTCAGACCGTTCGGGTCACCTTGGTGAGGGAACGCGGCTGGTCTGGGGAGAGGCCCCGGGTGGCCGCGAGCAGTCCCGCGAAGAGCTGCGCGGGAATGATGTAGGGGATGGCCGTCAGCGTCTCCTCGATCTTGCTGGGGATGCGGATAGCCCGGGTCGCCAGCTTGCAGATGGACTCTTCGCTGGAGACGACCAGCGTCTCGGCGCCCAATCCCTTGAGGCGGGTCAGCAGTGCAGCGCAGTCGGCCAGGCGCAGGCC
>JBEIJP010000349.1:0-4081 GCA_040380245.1 Acidobacteriota bacterium
CACAGCTGTGGCAGCATCGGGTCGAGACCGGTTCGCCCCGCGTCTGTCTCACGTACGAGTTCCATAGAGATCCATCAGCTGCAGTCGTGTCGCCGTCAACCGCTGGGCCATGACCCGCGTCAGTCGCTTGACGATCGTGTAGCCCAGCACGGGAGAGGCGTCGCAGACCTCTCGCAGGCAGGCCGCGTCGAGGGAGACCACCCGGACCAGATCGATCGCGCGCGCGTCGAACTGCCAGCGGTACGGCTCGACGAGCCACGACCAGCCGAGCACTTCGCCCGCCTCCAGGGTCTGAATGGTGTGGCTACCGTGGCGCGACTCATAGAGATCGAGGGCCACCCTCCCGTGTTGGATCAGGTAGAAGTGGGTCGCCGCCTCCCCCTGTCGACAGATGACCGCTCCGGCCGGAAAGCGGAGGTTCGCGGCGCATCGCGCGAGGAGGCGCAGGGCGTCGGCGTCGAGCCCGCTCAGAAAGGGGTGGCTCGCCAGCGCTGCCGTCTGGGATTCTTCGATCGTCATGCCTGATTCTCTCCTCCGGATGTCTCTGGCAGAACCGCCGGCAAATCCGGCTCCCCGCGACGCGCTCCCTCCGCCGCGCGAATCGCCCGCACCTCCGCCGTCAGGTCGATCCCGACCGGGCACCACGTGATGCACCGACCACACCCAACGCACCCGGAACTGCCATACTGGTCGAACCAGCTCGACAGCTTGTGGGTCATCCATTGCCGGTACCGGCTGCGCGCGGAGGTTCGGACACTCCCTCCGTGCAGATAGGAAAAGTCGAGCGTGAAGCAGGAGTCCCAATTGCGCCAGCGCTCGGCGTGCTCTCCCGTCAGGTCCGTCACGTCCTCGACCGTCGTACAGAAGCAGGTCGGACAGACCATCGTGCAGTTGGCACAGGTCAGACAACGGCTCGCCACGTCGTCCCAGTGCGGACTCTCAAACTGGTCGATCAGCAGCTCGCGCAATCCCTCTGTCTCCATCCGGCGTCCCATTCCGGCAATCGCACGGGCGGTACAGGCCTCGGCCGAGGCCACCTCGTCCGTCGACGCCGCCCGCACCGGAAGATCCGCCAGGACCCCCGCCCCCGCCTCCGTGCCCGCCTCCAGCACAAAGTAGTGCGACTCTCCTTCGAGCACCTCCGTCAGTGCCAAATCGAAGCCTGTCCGCGCGCGGGGCCCCGTCCCCATCGAAGCGCAGAAGCAGGTCCCTCCCGCCTGTCCGCAATTGACCGCCACCAGAAAAGTCCCCTCCCGGTTGGCCTGATAGATCGGATCGACGTGGGCTCCCTCCAAAAAGACCCGATCCTGCAGGGCAATCGCCGCCAGCTCGCAGGAACGGACCCCCAGAAAGGCCTGGCGTAGAGCGGGGCGCGCCTCGGGCTCGATCGCGATGCCCTCCTCCGTCTGGTGCGCCGACCAGAGGCGGACCCGCGGCGGATGCAGCAGCCGCTTCCACGACTGCGGCCCGACCGTGAACCGGAAACAGGCCGGACTCCCCGTCTGTCGCAACCGGTAATGGCCGGGCCCCTGCTCCTCCTCCCAACCAATCGGGAGTTGATCGACCGACTCGATCTCCTCATAGACGATCGCGCCATCGCGCACCGTTGGGCCGGAGATCGTGTAGCCCCTCGCCTGCAGCGACTCGAAGAGCCGCCCGAAATCTTCGCGCCAGAGGTGCACCGGTTCCCACTCCGTCATCTCGCTCCTCTCCCCTCTTCCGCCACCCGTCGACGGAGCCAGGCGACCCAGGCCTCGATCCCCTCCCCGGTCCGGCACGATACCGGGAAGATCTCCGCCCGCGGATTGACCTCCCGCACGTTGCACGTCAACTCCTCCAGGCTCACCCCGGCGTAGGGCAGCAGGTCGACCTTGTTGAGCAGCACCACCTCGGCGGCATGGAACATCACCGGGTACTTCTTCGGCTTCTCCGCCCCCTCGACGGTACTGTAGACCATGACGCGCGTGCCCTCGCCGAGATCGAACTCCGCCGGGCAGACCAGGTTGCCAACGTTCTCGATGACCAGCAGGTCGAGCCCTGCGATCGGAAAACGGTCGAGCGCCCGGTGGACCATCCGCGAATCGAGGTGGCAGACGCTCCCGGTGGTGATCTGGTAGGCCGGGATTCCCAGCGCGGTGATCCGATCCGCATCGAGCGTCGTCATGAGGTCTCCCTCGATCACGCCGATCCGACAGTCATCCCGCAACGCCTCGATCGTTCGCTCGAGGATCGAGGTCTTTCCCGCACCCGGCGCCGACATCAGGTTGACGACGCAGACCCCCGCTTCGGCGAAGTGCTCGCGGTTGTGTGCCGCCAGCGCCTCGTTCGCTTCGAGAATCCCTCTCTCCATCACCACTTCGTGCATCGGTTCTCCTCCCCTTGACTGACCCCATCTTGGTCCAGTTCCGCCCGCAGGGCAACCCCAACCCTACTCCAGGTCCAGGGAGACGATCTCCAACTCCCGGCCATTCCGGATCTCTCCCACCGCCCCGCAGTCCGGACACGCCAGGCAGAGATCCTCCAGCCCTGTCTCCCACTCCCCACATTTCCGACACGCAACTCGCAACGGAACTGTCTCCACTACCAACTCCGCCGTCGCCGCCAGCGTCCCTTCCCGCATCACGCCAAACGCGAAGTCGAGCGCCTCCGCCACCACCCCGCGGAACTCCCCTACCCGTAAGCGGATCCGTTCGATCCGCTCCGCTCCGTGCCGCCGTGCCTCCTCCTCCGCGATCCTGATCACCCCCGCCACCAACGCCGCCTCATGCATCCTCGCTCCCTCTAGTCTCCCTTTGGGCTCCCGTCCTCTCAGCTCACTGCCGGGTTGACAGATCTGGAAACCTGGGCTACAAAATAGATATGAAACCGTAACAAAATTGACACAATCCAGCTAGCACAAAATCGGTTTTATGAGAATTATAATTACTGTTCCCTCAACGATTCCCGCGGCCAGCCTCGGTCGTTGAACTCTACGATTGGAACGAGGTTGCAACGAGGTTGCAAAGAGGAATGATAGCAGGCGACGAGCCCGAAGGGAGAGGCCGATGTACATCGGAAGCCGCAAGAGGCTGTTCACCACGGGCGGGCTGGGATTGGCATGCCTCGTCCTGCTGACGGGATTCCTGGACACGGAGCACTCCGCCCTGGTCGGGGCAACCCGACTCAAGGAGATCGCCGGCCCTGGACAGGATGAGATGGCGGCCTTTCGGGGGAACGAGTGCGTCTGGTGCCATTCACGTCTCGCGAGCCCGCTCAAGCAGACCAGCCGTTATGCCGAGTGGCACATCTCCGCCCACCGATCGAGCGGAGTCAGCTGTGATCGGTGCCACGGGGGCAACCCAGCGACCCGGGACGCACGGCAGGCCCACCAGTCTGTACGCCCAGCCTCCGATCCAGAGAGCCGGCTTCATCCGAGGAACCTCGCGCGGACCTGTCGGGAGTGCCATCAACCCTACGTCGACGCCTTCGTCGCAAGCCGCCATTACCAGAAGTGGAAGGACGGCGGGGTCGGTCCGAGCTGCAACACCTGCCATGGCCATATGGCCTCGGAGGTGATCTATACCCCGGAACAGACGGCGGCGATGTGTGCCAGTTGCCACGACTCACCCACCTCCCGCCTGCCCAGACAACCGGAGATCGGGGAGCAGGCTGCCGCCACCATGCAGGGAATCCGCCGCGCGAGTATGATCACCGCCTGGGCCGATCGCCTCCTCGAAGAGGCGGGGAAACGGCAGCTGGCAACCCGCACGGACACGGACCAGCTGGAGGCGGCCAAACGGTCGCTCAACGAGGCCAGGGCCGGCTTCCACACCTTTGCCCCGGATCCAGTCCGCCGTCGCGCCGATGCCGCTTATGAGCAGGCAACCCGGCTCAAAGACGCCCTGCGCCAGAAGCTCTACCCCAATCAGTAAGCCCTTCCTCCTTCTGCCCGGCAGCAACCGACATCTTCTCGTTCTATCCCGCCTTCAGAACGGATAGGAGGGATAGGACCGATAGGACGCATAGGACCAATAGGACGTATAGGACCAATAGGACGTATAGGACCAATAGGACGTATAGGACCAATAGGACGTATAGGACC
>JBEIJP010000350.1:0-4080 GCA_040380245.1 Acidobacteriota bacterium
GCCGTCCAGGTGCCCTGCCCCATCGCCGCCTGCAACTCGACCAGGGAGACCTCCTCGATCGAGGCGTCCGGCGTCAACCGCTCCGCGCCCCTGCCCGACGCCAGCCCCAGCGCGGAAACCCCCGCGATGAAATCTCTTCGTCTCATACCTTCCTCCCGATGCCAGAAACGGCAAAGGCCCCCCTGCTCCTCCGTCTGACGGATGGGAGCAGGAAGGGCCACCGCCGGTTACCGATCCCCCTCTGCCAGGGATCGACCACTCTCCCCCCTGACGGGGTTAGAAGATGTACTTGAGCGCGAACTGGATCGACCGGGGAGGACTGACCGTCCCGGTGATGAGCCCGAAGGTGCTCAAGTCATTGAAGTTCCGGGCTGGCGGCGCAAAGCTCGGATGGTTGGTGAAGTTGAAGAACTCGGCGCGGAAATCGAAGAAGTTGTTCTCCGTCACCTGGAACTTCTTGCCAACTCCAAAATCCCAGTTGGCGAAGCCGGGAGCCCGCATGACCCCGACCGGTGAATTTCCGAAAGTGCCATCCGCCGCCCTCGCAAAGGCCGAGGGGGTGATCCAGTTGTTGATCGACTGATTGTCCGGCTTCGGATTCCCGACCAGGTTCGGCTTCTGCCCGGCGCGCGGATTCTGGAAGGTGTTGTCGAGACTGGTCGTCACCGTCAGCGGGAAGCCGCTGCGCAGCTGAACGATCGAGGTCACATTCCATCCCCCGACGATGGCGTTGAGGAAGCTGTTCATGTCCGTTCCCACGGAACGCCCCTTCCCGACGGGCAGTTCATAGGTACCGGACCAGACGAAGTTGTGGGTGTTGTCGAAGAAGGCCAGCCCGTAGTTGTACTGGCGCTGGGCATACTGGTTGTAGGAGTAAGCGGACTGCGCCGCCACTCCTCCGCTTCCGTAGTACCCGAGGTTGTCGGTCAACGCCTTGCTGAAGGTGTAGGAGGCGAGGAACTCCAGCCCCTTGGTCATCCGTTGCCGCATGCTCATCTGGAGGCTGTTGTAGTTGCTGATGCCCCAGGTCGCCGTGCCGCTGATATTGGTGACGAGCGGCAGGACGGAGAAGAGGGGACGGCGGCTCTGAATCGAGGCCCACTGCGACGGCGCGACATTGGATGGGCCGGGCAACGGCTGGTTCCAGTCGGTCGGCGCCACGAGGTGGGTCGCATTGTTCCCGACGTAGGCTGCCGAGACCGAGGTTCCGCTCGCCAGCTGGTACTCGAGCGTCAGGTTCCACTGCTGGGTGAACTGCGGCCGGATCTTGGGATCCCAGACGCGAATCAGGCCCGAGACTTGATTCCGGACGATCACGTCGTTGAAACCGGTGGTGATGGTGCCGGCCCCGGTCGTCTGGTCGTAGGTGAAGTCGGCCTCGGAGAAGAGCGGAGGGTTGAGCGGCAGGCGCAGGTTCGATCCTGTGCCCTCCATGAACTGCGTAATCCCGTAGCCGGCACGCACCACCAGCCGGTTGTTGAACCCGTTCGGCGTCCAGGCAAAGCCGACGCGCGGCTCGAAGCCCTTGTAGAACGGATCGTAGAGGGCGCGGCTGTTGCCGTTCATCCGGGCGAAGAGCTGCCGGCCGCTGAACATCTCGAAGTTGGTCTGGCGGTCACGCGCTTCGACGACCGGGGAGGTGAACTCCCAGCGCATCCCGAGGTTGAGCGTGAGGTTGCTGGTCACCTTGAAGTCGTCCTGGAAGAAGACGCCGATACGATTCTGCCGGTGGCCCCAGGTACCGCTGCGGCTGCCGATGAACTTCCGCCGCAATCGATCGAGCAGGAAGTCGGAGAAGCCCTGCCCGGTAAACTGCCCGTTGTACTCGAAACCTCCGAGCAGCCCGTTGTTCCCCGGATAGAAGCGGTTCTGCTGATAGCGCTGCCATTGTCCGCCCATCTTGAGCGCGTGACGGCCTTTGAGGATCGTCAGGTTGTTGCCGTAATGGAAGGTGTTGGTGACATTGTCCTCGGTGACGGCGGCCGAGCCGATGCCGGACAGCCCGGTCCCGAGCGCGATCGAACTGAGACCGTCGATCAGCTGGGGTCCCGGAATGCCAAACTTGGCGTTCCCGGCGCCGAGCCCGCCCCAATCGAGCACGTCGGCGATGAAGACCGCCCGGTTCAATCCGACCCGCGCCTCGTTGATGATCGTCGGGCTGATGGTCCGCGTCCAGTTGAGCGCGACGTTCTGCGGCCGGTTGAAGCTCTTCGAGGTCTGGTTGGTCGGCAGGACGCCCCGTGCACCAAACTCGTCGTAGTCGCCGAACGAGTAACGGAACGAGAGGTTGTCCTGATCGTTCAGTCGGGCATCGAGCTTGATGTCGAACTGGTGACCATCCAGCTTCTGGAGGGTCCGGGTGTTGAAGATGCCGACCTGCGTCTGCGGGTCGATCCGCTGCGGGAGCGGGTAGAGGGCCGTGTCGGCGAAGAGCGCTCGCGCCGCCGGATTGACGATCCGCGCCTGGGGAATGATGTTGCCCGGGAAGCAGGCTGTCTGGTCAGCAGCACTGCAGGCGCCGGTCTTGAGCGGATCACGGATATAGATGTTGCGCTGCAGGAGGCTCGAGAGGTCTCCAGTCCGCCACGCCGCTGGCGCGACGAAAGCGGTCGCCCCGCCGCCGGTGTTGCGCAGCGTTCCCTGGTAGTCGGTGAAGAAGAAGAGTCGCTCCTTGACGAGCGGACCGCCGAGCGTCCCCCCGAAGACATTCTGACGCAGCTTCTGCTTCGAGGTCCCGTTACGGTTGTTCGCCCAGATATTGGCGTCGAGCGCGTCATTGCGGAGGTACTCGAAGACGCTCCCGTGAAATTCGTTGGTTCCCGATTTGAGAGTGGCGTTGACGGTCGCTCCCGTGACGTTGCCGAACTCCGCCGAGGAGTTGCTCGTCTCGACGCGGAACTCGGCGATCGCGTCGACATTGGGCTTGTAGCCGATGCGGTTGTCGATCGTCTCGTCGACGCTGATTCCATCAAGCAGGAAGGCGTTGCCCTGCTCGCGATTCCCGTTGACGTAGGGGCGGCCCTGCCCGTTCTGGAGACTGACGTTATTGAAGGCGCCAGGATTGGGCGTGACCGCGCCGGGGACCAGCAGGGTCAGCTGCTGGAAGTTCCGGCCATTGAGCGGCAGGTTGGTCGTCGTCGTTCCGGAGATCACCTGTCCGACCGTCACGTTTTCGGTCTGGAGGATCGGGGCGACATCCGAGACGGTCACGGTCTCAGAGACCGCACCGACCTGCATACTGAGGTTGACACGGGCAACCTGGTTGACCTCCAGTTTGAACTCGGACGAGACCAGCTTGCGGAAGCCGCTCGCCTCGACCGAGAGGAGGTAGGAGCCCACCGGAAGGAAGGGGATGGTGTAGACCCCGGCGGCGCTCGTCTGGACCGCGTACTCGAGGCGGGTTCCCTGGTTGACGGCGGTCACCTTGGCGCCGGCAATCAAGGCGCCCTGCGCATCGGTGATCGTCCCGGTCACCGTCGCAGTATAGGTCTGGCCGAAGGTCATTGGCTGAAACAACGGCGCGACGAGGAGGAGGGAGAGGCTCAGCAGCAGCCAACGACTTCTTCTCCTGGATGATCGATCTATCTTTGTATTCATCTTTGTGTCTCCGAGTAATGGGAGTTTTTTTGGAGTTTTTTTAAGGATGAGCGCCACCGCTCATCGACGTTGGATAGGCTTGTCCGGAATGCTCCTCCGCCACTCGCCACGAGTCTGGCGGAGGGATCCCTTCGAGAGAATCCCGCGAGATGACCGAATCGAACCATCTGACTCAAACCATCTGACTCAAACCATTTGATGGCCGAAGAGGGTCGGTCAAAGGCGCCCACCAATGTTGTCAGGTAGAGTCCTCCTCGCCAAGTCTCGGGAGAACTACTGAGGAAAGCCACTCGTTCGCTGTACCCGCCTGGGCACATCCGGTCGCAATGACCGAGGCCATCGGGGCAGGCCACCTCGTTGGCTCGCTACGACCAATGGCCACCACCACCGCAACGACCGCGGTCACCTTTGGACCCAGGTCGACCCACTACGTGATCACGGGGTTGGATGGGGATGAACTGAACGAAGTTAAAGAAAAACAGC
>JBEIJP010000351.1:0-4078 GCA_040380245.1 Acidobacteriota bacterium
ACCAATGGGCTGGTGCGGCGCACGATCCTCCTGGCGCCCAACGCGACGACGATCGAGCTCGAGCACCTCGGGTCGGGCGAATCGTTTCTGCGGGCGGTCGCTCCGGAGGCGATCGTCGAGCTCGACGGCGTGCGCCACCCCGTCGGGGGGCTCCTGGGACAGCCCAATCTCGCCTACCTCAGCCCGGCGTGGCTGGCCGGAATGCGCCGTGACCCGGCCGCCTTCCAATTTGTCCGCTATGAGACAGGCCCCCTTGTCGAGAAGATCGACTGGAAAAGGGTGCGCCATGCGCCGGCGGGGGTCGCCTGGCCCCCTTCCGGAGTCAGCCTGACCCTCTGGTTTCGCCACCCGACGGAGGCTGGCGTGGAGGTCGCGGTGCGCCACGATCTCTACGATGGTCTGCCCCTCCTGGCGAAGACGATCTCGGTCGTCAATCGCACGGGCCGAACCGTGCGATTGGAGCGGTTCGTCGGCGAGACCCTCCGCGTCGTCGAGGCGGAGTCGCACGTCGACCCGAGCACGGAGTGGCGGCGTCCTCGGATGACGGTCCTGACCGACTTCGCCTTCGGCGGCATGTCGATCACCAGCTCCAACCGGACGGTTCACTGGGAGGTCGATCCAGACTATGCCACCCAGGTCAACTACGAACGGAAGACGCCAGCGCTGCTGGTGGTGCGCCCGCCGCTTGGGCCGGACGCGCTGGTGGAGCCGGGAGCGCGCTTCGACGGATTCCGCACCTTTCTCCTCCTCCACGACAGCGATGACCGCGAGCGCCAGGGGTTGAGCGTCCGCCGACTCTACCGTCAACTCGCTCCGTGGAGCCTCGAGAATCCGATTATGATGCACCTCACCTCGACCGACCCGACGGTCGTCTACCCGGCGATCGACCAGGCGGCCGAGTGCGGCTTCGAGATGGTCATTCTCAGCTTCGGCAGCCGCTTCAATATGGAGGACACCTCGGAGGAGAACCTGCGCAAGTTTCGCGATTTTCGTGCCTACGCGGCGGCGCGCGGACTCGAACTGGGCGGCTATTCGCTCCTCGCCAGTCGGCGGATCAGCGAGGAGGACGATGTCATCAACCCGCAGACGGGCAAGACCGGGGGGGCGATCTTTGGCCAATCGCCGTGCCTCGGGAGCCGCTGGGGACTCGGCTACTTCGATCGGATCCGCCGCTTTCTCGAAGGGACGGGATTCACCCTGCTCGAGCACGATGGGAGCTATCCGGGGGACGTCTGCGCCTCGACGAGCCATCCGGGCCACCGTGGACTGGCCGACTCGCAATGGTCGCAGTACCGGCAGATCAGCGACTTCTACGGGTGGGCGCGGCAGCGTGGCCTCTACCTCAACGTCCCGGACAACTACTTTCTCGCCGGCTCGAACAAGGTCGCCATGGGCTATCGCGAGAGCAACTGGTCGCTGCCCCGCGCCCAGCAACACATTCACGCCCGCCAGAATATGTACGATGGGACGTGGCTCAAGACGCCCAGTATGGGATGGATGTTCGTGCCGCTGGTCGAGTACCAGGGGGGAGGCGCGGCGGCGACGATCGAGCCGCTGCGCGAGCACCTCGCCGACTATGACCAGCACCTCGCCAACGCCTTTGGCTTTGGCGTCCAGGCCTGCTATCGCGGACCTCGCCTCTACGACAGTCCGGAGACGAAGGCCGTTGTGCAGCGCTGGGTCGGATGGTTCAAGCGCTACCGGGCGATCCTCGAATCGGACATCATCCACGTGCGGCGGGCCAATGGCCGGACGCTCGATGCCATTCTCCACGTCAATCCCGCGCTCGGGACGCGCGGGCTCGGGATGGTCTACAACCCCACTGACGAGGAGCGGACCGAGGAGCTGGTCTTCCCGCTCTACTACGCTGGACTGGAGGGGAGCGCGGCGGTGGCCAAAGAGGACGGGCCCCCCGAGCGGTTGACGCTCGATCGGGAGGCCCGGTTGCGGTGGAGGGTCACCGTGCCGGCGCACGGCTACCACTGGTTTGTCGTGCGGCCTTGAGAATGGGATCAGGCGGAGGCGCCGATCGCCGTCAGCATCTCCTCGTTGGTGGCGTACTTGAAGGCTTCGATCCCCTTCTCCGCGGCGACCTGCCGCTCGTGGGCCTCCAGCTTCTGGACCTCGGGGTAGGTGACGGCGCGGACTCCGCGGGACTCCAGCAACGAGCGGAAGCGCGCGAGCCGCTCCGCGGGCGACGGGCTCTCGGCGGGAGCAACGCCTTCGAGGTAGCGGTTGACGGCGGCCATGCCGCGCTCCCCATCGAGCTTGGCCTTGCCGACGACCCCGTCGGAGGCGGAGCGGGACCAGCCGATGACGAAGAGCCCCTCCTGGATCGTGCCGCTGGCTGGGTCGTAGACCTGGTAGGCCTCATCGCCCGGGTGGAGGGGATCCGGGTGCGGATTCCGGACATACTCCGTGCCCGTGCAGGGGAGGCCGAGCTTCTCGTCGACCCGGTCGCCGATCGCGAAGATGACAGTGTCGCACGGGATGTCGACGAAGGTCCCGGTGCCCTTGGCGGCAAGGCTCGACCCGCGTTCGACGAGGATCGTCTGCTCGACCCGCAACGCCTCGACCTGCCCGGCGCTGTTGAGCACGACCTCGGTCGGAGAGCTGAGGAAGCGGAAACGGAGCCGGGTCGGGCTCTCCCCCTCCTTCGACTTGACGCCACAGTGGCGGGTCAGCTCGGCGGTCGTCCTGGTGAGGTCCTCGCCGACGGCCTCGAGGGCGGGGCGCACCCGCTCCAACTCCGCCCGCAGATCGTCCTGATCGAGGTTGGCCGCGACCGCCTGGATCTCGACGTCGGTGTAGGCTCGCTGGGAGGGGCCGCGGCGGGCGACAGCGATCACCTCGCCGATCTTCTTCTCGTGGACCAGCCAGTGGGCGAGATCGACCATGACGTTTCCCACCCCGATGATCGCCACCCGCTGCCCGATCCGGAAGTCCCGCCGGCTGAACTGGGGCAGTCCGTTGTAGTGGTAGACGAGATCCTTCGCGTGATAGACGCCTTCGGCGTGATCTCCCGGGATCCCGAGGGCCTTGGTCCCCTGCGCCCCGGCGGCGACGACGATCGCCGAGGGCGCGAGCAGCTCGTCGATCTCCGCCAGCGTCAGGTCGGCCGCCTCTCCGATCTGGACGTGGCCGTGGTAATGGATCCGCGGATCGACGAGGATCTGGCGGAACTGCTTGCGGACCCCCTCCTTCAGTTTGTGCTTGTTGAAGTAGATCCCGTACTCGACCAGGCCGCCGGGCTTGATGTCGCGGTTGAGGACGATCACTTCGTGCCCCGCCTCCGCCAGTTTTCGTACGCCATAGATGCCCGCCGGGCCGGCGCCAATGGTCACAACGAGATGTCCGCTCCGTTTCAGTTCTTCCGTCATATCGATCGCCCTTGGTTGAAGAGGTCGCGAGCCCTAGGCGGCGCGACGTATCGCCTCGAGAAAATGGGCTGTCTCCCGGACCGTTTGGAAAGCCTCCGGGAGCCAGAAGCTGACGAAGACCGGCCAGGCGTGGATCAATCGCTCCCGCACGCGCAGGTCGACCTCGACACCGTCCTCCCGCGCACGGTCGGCTAAGCGCAAGGCATCGTCGAGGAGGACTTCGTTGTCGCTGACGTGAATCAGTGTGGGGGGGAGTCCGTCAAACTTGCCGTAGAGCGGGGAGACGAGCGGATCGCGTGACGAGGCTGCGCCGAAGTAGAGCTTCGACATCCGGTGGACCTCCTTGCCGGAGATCATCGCGTCGGTCGCTTCGTTGCGTATGAGCGAATCGCCCGTCCCGGCGAGATCCGTCCAGGGGGAGTAGAGAAACGCCGCGCCCGGCAGGGGCAATCCCGCCTCCCGCGCGGCGAGCATCGTCGCCAGGGCGAGCCCGCCCCCGGCGGAGTCTCCGCCAATCGCAATTCGCTGCGGCGCGATCCCCTCGTCTTCCAGCAGCGACCGATACCCGGCCAGCGCGTCTTCGAGGGCTGCCGGGTAGGGGTTCTCCGGCGCCAACCGGTAGTCGAGCGCGAGGACTCGCCGCCGCGCGGTTCGCGCCAGCTGCATCGTCAGGTTGCGGTGAGTGGCCGGTGATCCAA
>JBEIJP010000352.1:0-4075 GCA_040380245.1 Acidobacteriota bacterium
AGCTGGTGTCGTTTCAGCACTTCCTGGCAGGCTTCGGGAGGCAGGGGGACCATCCCGTTCCTTGCGGCCTCGGCGACGACTCGAACCCGCTCCGGGTGAACGGAAAACCGGGACAAAATCTCTTGTCGCGTCCACTCGCTGGGAGCAATGATGATGCTCGCGCGCTTGATCATGACTGGAACACGCCGCTTTCCCCTCCGCACATTGTCGTTTTCATGGGTGTGCGATTGGTTGAAGAGGGAGAGGTCATGCACCGTTACCACGGTTGGGCAGGGCGCGAAGAGAGGGATACAGTAATTTGTTCCATGGAAGAGATCATACGACGAGATCTGCATCAATGCCGGGCAGCCAAACATCCACCAATGCTTGAAGATGGATCGGGCTGGAAAGAACATCTTGCTCAGGTTGGGCGGCGTCCCCTCCCGTACCGGAAACTTAAAATCGAACGGGGAGAGAAGAGTGTACTGGTGATCGGTGTGGATGCGCGCCAGCGAATCGGTCAACGCATCCGTGTAGTGTCCGATTCCTGTCTTGGCCGCTACCAGCGGGATCGCATCAATCACTACTCGCATATCGTTTCAGAGGGTCCTTCCGTCAGATGATCGTTCCAGTGGACTGATCCCACCAATTCCAACCAATCGCCAGTCATGGTTGGGGGCTGCTCACTCGTCCGCTACGTACGACTTGGTCAATCAAAACCCCAGAGTGGCGATCGGCCGATCCGCCCACGCTACTCAATCGAGATTATCCTTCAACCTGAATGGTTATTGCGCTCGAAAAGTTCTATACTACCCCCTTTTCCACCGAGAAGGAACAACAGAAGAAGTCGACGGGACAAACCTTTATGGAAAATACGCAGCTGCGGACCAATATCAATCAGAATACAGCCCGGTTCAAGGAGGCGATGCTCGCCGGATCCTGGTGGCACAGCATCGATCTTGGAGATGGGTATGTGACGCCTGGGGTGCACTCCTTCGACAAGTTGACGGAGATCTACCAGCTCTTTGGCCTCCCTGAGGACCTGTCGGGCCGCCGCGCGCTCGATATTGGTTGCTGGGATGGCTTCTACAGTTTTGAGATGGAGCGTCACGGAGCCAGTGTCGTTTCCGTCGATTGCTGGCGACCGGAGAACTTCTTCCGAGCGCGGGAGGCCCTCGGATCGAAGGCGGAGTTTCACGAACTGAGCGTCTATGACGTCACCCGCGAGCGGCTCGGCAGCTTCGATGTCGTCCTCTTCCTTGGCGTCCTCTACCATTTGCGCCACCCGCTGCTTGGGCTCGAGCAGGTCTGCGAGGTGACGCGCGATGTCGCGATCATCAGCTCTCACGTCATCGACAACTTCTATACCTCCCCGCGACCGATCATGGAGTTCTACGAGATCGACGAACTCGGCGGACAGTACGACAACTGGTGGGGACCGAATGTCGATTGCCTGACGCGGATGTTGCGCGCCGCCGGCTTTGCCCGGACAGAGTTTCTTCGCCAGGAGACGACCCACGCCTTCATCAAGGCGTACCGTACCTGGAACGATCGACCCGGTGAGTCGACTCCTTCATTGCGCATCGTCGACATCATCAACGCGACCAGTTACGACCATCAGTTTCCTGTTCGTGGAGGCAAGGCGAGCCTTGCTCTCTCCGTCGAAGGGCTGCCGGCCGCGACGACTCGGGAAGAGGTGCGGGTCGAGGTTGGCGGCTTTGGAATCGCTCCTGTCTATGTCGGGCAATGGGTGGGAAGTGGACGAACGGATCAGTTCCAGATCAATGTCCCCGTCCCTCCGGGGCTGGATCCAGGGCGGGTCGAGGTGCGACTCTGGCGGGGAGCGCAGGAGTCGCAGCCCTATCCGATTGAACTGATCCCGGGCACGCAGTGGTAGCTCCCCTGGGAGATCAGGGCAGGGGAGAGACCGGCAGTGGGTTGGAGACGAGCGTGCCGACTCGGACCTGCAACGTCACCTCCCCGAGGAGGTGGGCGGCCTCCCCGCTCGGAAGAGTCACGCCAATCTCCCAGACTCCGTTGGCGGCAAGATACTCCAACCGTTCCGCGGGAATCCAGATGCCGTTCAGACCCACCTCGATTCTGGCTGCCATTGCCTGTGGGTCAGAACCGTCCGCGATCTGATCCAGTGGGAGCACGTCCGCGAAGATCTTCCAGCTGGCCTTGGGGCCCGTGGTGTGGAGATCGAGCCCGCCATCAGCCCCATTGGCGACGGCAAGCAGATGGGGTGGAGTCGGAACGACCGGTGGTAAACTCACCTCGAAAGGTCCGATTCTCATCCCCTCCCCGTCTTCGACCCATCCTTCATAGACTCCAGCGGCCAGATGAGCCGGCACGCGGACGTTGATCTGGCAGCTCCACCCGTCCGTCTTCGCGGCGACCTCGACAGACTCGTCCGGGAACAGGCCACGACGCCCGGCGTAACACGGAGTCAGCTTCCATTCGCCAAGCCTCACCCAGGTAGTATGGGTATCGACCCGCTCTGGATCGACCCCCTCCATGACAATGCCAAGATAGAACGGATCATACCGTGGAGCGAGAACGGGGGTTCGCAGGTCATCGGCGCGCCCAACGGACCGGATTCGCGCGCCAGGCGGCGGCTCGCTCTGGTGAGCGGCGCGTTTGCGGAGGAGGGACCAGCAGTATTGCGTGCCGTCTCCGATGACGCCGAGGATCTGCGCGCCCATCGAAACGGCGACCCGTCGCACCTGCTCCTCGGGAAACGGGGCGCCAGACCAGGTGTCCCGTTTTGGATCTTCTCCAGCCGCCGCCGGCGCAAGGTGGACCCCATTGGTAATGAACTTGAAGACTCCCCGGGGGCGCAGAACCCGGAAGGCCTCCCGGAGATTGGCTTCGATCGCCTCCGCGCTCGGGACGTGCTGAAAGACATAGGCACAGAAGACGACATCGAAGCTCTCATCCGGAAACAGAGCGAGATCGATGCCAGAGGTCTCCTGAAAATGGAGATTGGGAATTCCTGACAAGCGGGACTGCGCCTGTCGGATCATCTCTCCGGAGACATCGATCCCGACGACTTCGCGAAAGAGCGGCGCGAGATGGCGGCTCATTCTCCCGATTCCACAACCGATCTCGAGCAGGCGCAGATCCGTCGAAGCGCGCCAGTCGCAGAGCAGAGCAAGGTCGCTGCCAATCAATCCGGCGACATCGCGTTCTCCGCTGCGATCGAACTCCTCTTCGCTCTGATCGAGTCGCAGGGTGTTGATGTACCAGCGGGCGTTCTCGCGCGCTCGCTGGTTCCAATCCCGCTTCATGACCTCGGCGGAGGGGGTCAGGGAGTCGCTCTCCTGCTCAGATACCGTCATCAATCTTGTCCTCTCGTGTGGTCCGCTTCGGGGCTTGGCTCGGGGGTCGGAGCCGGATGTTGAGGGAAGGAGTCAGCGGGCGCCGCCGCGGACGCTGGATCCGCAGGGAAGATGGGCAGGGTCAGGTCGCGCTCGAATCGCACGCGAAGGATCGTGCCGGGCGCCAGCCGAATGTCGTCGCCCTTGGTCATCAGCACGCCTCCGAGGGCCCCTGTGCCCATGACGCCGACCATGGCCCCAAGGCCACCCCCGGCCGCACCAATGATCATTCCTCCGAGCGCGCCGAGCCCGCCTCCCAGACTGGCGTTCCGCGCCGTTCTCCCTCCTGACTTGCCGGCTCCCACTCGGCCCTCCTCGTCACGGGCCTTCATCGTCTCATCGTTGGTGAAATCATCGATTGCGGTAACGACCGTGGCAATTCGTTCGACTCCATAGGACATCCGGAGCGTCTCGAAGACGATCGTCATCGTCGCCTCGCGTTGGGGGCGCCGGGCGGCCTGGACCTGGGTTACCCGGCCGAGGACAGGCGTTCCTTCGGGAATGGCGATCCGGCCTTGCTCATCCAGGACCGGTTCCGCGACGGTCGCGGTCAGGCGATCCCCCACCTCGCTGAGCTTGCTGCTCAAGCGTGTCTGGAGATTGAACTTGGCCGTCGAACCAGCTGCCACACGGTGAGTGTCCGGTTGTTGTGGCAAGGGAGCGGTCTGGGCACTGCTGACGATCGCCAGCCCTGCCATCCAGGCCAGAATGCAATG
>JBEIJP010000353.1:0-4073 GCA_040380245.1 Acidobacteriota bacterium
GATGCCGGAAGGCAAGATTCTTATCAACGACCGGATCGCCGACGCCATGTTCCAGCAGGTTCTGCTGCGTCCGGACGAGTACTCGGTGATTGCCACCCCGAACCTCAACGGCGACTATCTCTCGGACGCCTGCGCCGCCCAGGTCGGTGGGCTTGGCATGGCCCCGGGCGCCAACATCGGGGATGAGGCCGCCGTCTTCGAGGCGACGCACGGCACCGCCCCGAAGTATGCCGGGCTCGACGTCATCAATCCCTCGTCCGTCATCCTCTCCGGCGTCATGATGTTTGAACACCTCGGCTGGCTCGAGGCGCGCGATCTGATCATCAATGGGATGATCCAGACGATCGCTCAGAAGCGGGTCACCTACGACCTCGAACGACAGATGCAGGGAGCGACCAAGCTCAAGACGAGTGAGTTTGCCAGCGCGATCATCGAAAATATGGCCTGACAGAAGCGGCCCGGTCAGAGACTGTATCAGGCGCCCCGCTCGCCGGCTGGGGCCTCGATCTGCAGGAAGAACGGAGAACGGAGAACATACATGGCTCGAAAGAAGATTACGGTGGTGGGAGCGGGAAATGTGGGGGCGACGGCCGCTCACTGGTTGGTCGCCAAGGAACTGGGCGATGTGGTCCTCGTCGACATTCTCGAGGGGATGCCCCAGGGGAAAGCCCTCGATCTGGCGCAGGCTGGCCCTATCGAGGGGTATGACAGCGCGCTCGTTGGGGCGAACGATTACCACGCGACTGCCAACTCCGACGTCGTGGTGATCACCTCCGGCATCGCTCGCAAGCCGGGCATGAGCCGCGATGACCTGCTCAACACCAACGCGGGCATCGTCGGCAGCGTCACCGAGCAGATCGCCCGGACCTCTCCCAACGCGATTCTCATCGTCGTCTCCAATCCGCTGGACGCCATGACCCAGGTCGCTTTCAAGCGCTCCGGATTCCCCAAGAATCGGGTCATCGGCATGGCGGGAGTCCTAGATTCGGCCCGGATGCGAACCTTCCTCGCCCAGGCGCTCGGCGTCTCGGTCGAGAATGTGACGGCCTTTGTGCTCGGTGGTCACGGTGACACCATGGTGCCGCTCCCGCGCTACTCGACCTGCGCCGGAATCCCCGTCACTGAACTCCTCCCCAAGGAGCAGCTCGACGCCATCGTCAAGCGGACCGCCAACGGCGGAGCCGAGATCGTCAATCTGCTCAAGACGGGATCCGCCTACTATGCCCCGTCTGCGGCGGCCGTCGAGATGGTCGAGGCCATTCTCAAGGACAAGAAGAAGATTCTTCCCTGCGCCGCCTACCTCGAAGGGGAGTACGGGATCAATGGCCTCTACGTCGGCGTTCCCGTCAAACTTGGAGCTAATGGAATCGAAGAGATCATCCAGATCAACCTGACGACCGAAGAGCGCGCCGCCCTCCACAAGTCTGCCGCCGCGGTCCAGGAGTTGGTCGATCTGCTCAAGATCTGAGATCTGGTCCGGCCTTTTCCTCTCCGCTCGCCGCGCGAGTCGGAGGGCGGTCTTTGGGGCGATGAGGGGTCATTGAAGCGAGCCCGCTTGTGTGATAGCCTCTCGCCTGGTGTTTCTCCGGCTGCCGTATGTCCGATCCGGATGGATCCGAGTCGATCCGATTGGGTGGGATTGCGGCAGTCCTCTTTTTTATACGGGAGATCGAGGGGGTGGCTTGCCCTCCGTCTGCACGACGCAGCGTCTCACGAGCGGGATTCCAAAGAAGCCCCCAAACAGGCCTGCCCCGAAACACGCTTGACCCGGAATCGTCTGGAAAAGAAGAGGCTTGAGAAATTGTCAATGGAGGGCATGATGGCCGCCTCCCTTTCGCCGGATGGCAGGAATCTTTCCGGCTCGCTACGGGGGGATCTGGAGAGGAGTACAGGTTGTGGGTGAGCCAAAAGAACTGAGCGGAAAAGAGAAGATCCTGGCCGAGCTCAAGGCCCTCGAATATGAGTTCACTGTCGAATTGCCCAAAGCGTTGCGGACGGCCGCGGCGCTCGGCGATCTCTCCGAGAACTCTGAATACAAGTACGCGCGGGAGCGTCAGGACTATGTCCGCGCCCGAATCCGCCAACTTCAACAACAGATGGCCAAGTTGTCGAGCATCGATCTCAGCAAGTTGCCACGGGATCGGGCGTCCTATGGGTCTACCCTGTTGCTGCGGGATGTGGATCGCGACATGGAGATCACCTATCGCCTCGTCACCCCCGAAGAGGCAGACTACGAGCAGGGATTGATCTCGACCTCGTCTCCGATCGGTCGAAGTCTCCTTAATAAAGAAGAAGGGGATGAGGTTCGGGTCCAGACACCCAACGGCTCTCGCACGTTCGAGATCATCCGTCTGACGACGATTCACGACGATGAGTAACGATGGGGACAGGGACAGAGGGGGGCGTCCAACCGCTCGGTTGCCCATATAGACTTCCTTTGTGGGCAAGTGGTAGTATCTGCCTTTGCGAAAAGTTTTGGATGACGGGACGAGAGGGAGTGCTTCGATGAAGCCAAGGGATGAGGATCTCCAGGGCCTGCGGAACCACCGCGCCTTCTGGCTCAGACGGGTCGCTGTCCTCCTGCTGCTGGTCGCGGTCTTTAGTCTCAGCGCGCTGACAGTTGTCTACTGGACGCTCCGGGGCCGGACCGTCGAAGTGCCGAACGTCATCTCCTACGAAGAGTCAGAAGCGCAGGACCGCCTCGAGGATGACGGGTTGATTATGCGAGTGCGGAGCCGCACCCCTCACGCGGAGATTCCAGCCGGCAGGGTCTGTGACCAATCGCCTCGCCCGGGGACTACGGTCAAATCGGGTCAGATTGTCCGCGTCTCTCTGAGTCTGGGCGCGCCCGTCGCCCTGCCAACCCGGAACGACTGAGTCTTGGGAGTCGAAGACGCCGCGTCGAACCCGGTCGGCTGGCCAACTCTGGCGGTTTCCGTTGGTCTTGATCAAGCGAACCTGAATGGGCTGGGAAGGATCGATTCCCCGCTAAATGAGTGAAGAAGGAGTAGTACGTATGACCCGAGACAGATTGATCTCCCGGGCGCTGATCCTGCCGGTCTGCCTGCTCGTGTTGCTGACGGCCTGCGGCGGCAAGAACAAGGTCGAGAATGAGAACGCGGCCCTGCCCGGGCGGGACAAGGAACTCTATGAGCAGGCCTCGCAGAAGGCGCGCAAAGGACGCTACGACGAGGCTCGCCTGCTCTACAATGTGGTCATCACCACTTATGCGGACAGTGAATATCTCCCTCTCGCCAAGCTGGCCATTGCCGATTCTTTCTACCTGGAGGGAGGCACCGGCAACCTCGAGCAGTCGATTGGGGGCTACAAGGATTTTGCCCAGTACTTTCCCACCCACCCGCGCGTTTGCGATGTCAAACACAAGATTGCGCACGCCCTGATGCGCCAGATGGGGGCCTACAACCGCGACGCGAGCAAGGCCAAGCAGGCTGAGTTTCAACTCAAAGCCGCCCTGCAGAGCTGTCAGACGGCGGTGGTTCGGCCAGCCATCGAGAACGACCTCAAGGACGTCCAGCAGGTTCTCGGCCTGCACGAACTCGACATCGCCCGGTTCTACATCAATACCCGCCAGGCCTACAAAGCCGGAGAGAGCCGGTTGCGCGACATCATCACCCAGTACCCCTTCTTTAGCTACTTCGACGAATCGCTCTATCTCCTGGGGGTTTCGTTGATCGAGCAGGAGCAGCCCGAGGAGGCCTCGGAATACTTCACGCGGCTGGTCCGGGACTACCCCAACAGCGAGTTCTCCAAGAAGGGGCGAGAGTATCTGGAGCGACTGGGCAAGGAGATGCCAGTGCCGGCTCACAATCTGCCGGCGCCGGAGCGTCCCAGCTTCGTCGGAAAGTTCAGCCTGATTCTGGGCTACAACGGTTTGGATATTTCCAAGGACGGAGTCCTCCTCAGTCGGAGCGGGGAGGAGAAGGAGGAGGAGTCTGGACTGCCGCGTCCATCGGAGGTCAACAGCTCGACGGGGACACGGGCGGTGCGGGCGAGCACCCGGGTCAATGTCGACAACGTCTTCAATCTTCCGACCGTGACGGAGCGGACTCCCA
>JBEIJP010000354.1:0-4070 GCA_040380245.1 Acidobacteriota bacterium
CCTCAGCGTCCAGTCGCCGACGCGGGTTGTCGAAAAGCAGAAGGTCCTCAACGGAAAGCTGGAGATGGACTTTGCGTTGCCTGACCGGTTCCGGCTGCGCATTCGCGGGGCGACTCTCACCGGGTTTGGCTTTTCGATCGAGGAGATCATCAATGGCGACAAGGCGTGGCGTAATCCACCGATGTCTGTCCGCTCCTTTCAGAGAGACCAGCGGGTGATCGATGTTGGAGACGCTGAGCGGACCCTCCTGCTGCAGGCACGGACCGCCCGCCAGCAGATCGCTTTCCATTCGCTGGGCTGGCTGGTGGCATCCCCCTCCTCTCTCCCGCTGACCCTTGCCTACGCTGGCCTCTTTCGACCTCTGACGGGCCCCCTGCGACGGCCTGACCAGCTGGTCTATGAGGCGGTGCTGGCGACGAGCGATGACGGTCTGCGTCTGGTCCTCTACTTTGACCCGGAGAGCTGTCTTTTGAAGGCGATCAGCCTCGCCTATGTCGATGTCTATCGGGAGGCGGTGGTGGTCGAGGCGGCCAGTTTTGATCGGCGGGTGATGGTCGGGAGCTATGCTCGGGCGAGGGAGGAGCGGCGGCGGCGCGAGCGCTCTGCCGAACGGCAGGAGGTGACGTGGCAGTTCTTCGACCATCGCGACGTCGCCGGCCTGGTCCTTCCCCATCGGGCGACCATTCACTTCAACGAGACGCTGATCGAAGAGATCGAACTCGACCGGGTGCGGGTCGACCAGCCGATCGATCCAAAACGTTTTGCCGGTCGGGAAGAGGTTCGCTATTGAGACCTGTGGAGAGAAGGAGGTCTGACGGATGCTCTTTGGATGGGAGGGGAATATTCCAGCGGCCTCTTTTCCGACGCTCTCGTGGGGGGAAACGCCCTCTCTCGCCGATCTGGTCGAGGTCTACGCCTTGCCAGAGGAGCGTCTGGCGGTGAAGATGGGGCTGCGCACCGGGGACTTCGGCGCGCTGGCGATCGAGTGTCAGGCGGCCCGCCGGCTGGCGAGTAGGCTCCGCCGCGGCCCGCTCGAAGGCCGACCGCGCCGTCTGGCCGAGGCGCTCGGGATCCTGGTCGCCGAGGAGCGGTGGGGCATCGTCGCCGGGCGTTTCTTTCAGTGGGGCGAGTGCACGGGGCGAGCCCGTCGCCTCGTCCTCAACCAGTGGGCCGTCGAAGAGGCGACGGCCGGGATGATCCGCTGGGGGCGGCCTCGCGAGATTGCCAGGCGGGTCGCGGAGAGGCTGCCGGACCTGATCCTCGCGCACGAGCTGCACCACTGCCTCCTCGCCGACGCGGAGGAGTCGCCGGCATCTCCCCTCGCCCGGGAGTTGGCCGCTCACAGCTTTGCCCGAGCCCTCTGTGAGTCCCCTTATTCGCCTCTGCTCTATGATCAGTTGGTTCTTCAAGCGACTGGAAAGAGCGCGAAACTGGGTTGGCAATGGTGATCGACAAGCATCGATAGGGGATCTCGACGATGAAGTTCTATCTTGGAATGGATGGGGGCCAGAGCCACACGACCGCCCTGCTGGCGGACGGGAGGGGGCGCGTGCTGGGACGGGGGGACGCGGGCCCTTCGAACCATACCCGGGAGCCCGGCGGGCGCGAGCGGTTGATCGCCGCGGTGACCGGCTCGATCGAGGGGGCGCTGCGATCTGCCGGGCTGCCGGCCATCCGGCCCCGGTTTGTCAGCGCGCACCTGGCCTTGACCGGAGAGCCGGAGGAGAAGATCGAGATTGTCCACGAACTGATTGCGGCGGACCACCTCGTGGTTGGCCACGATGCCCCGGGGGCGCTCGCCGGCGCGCACGCAGGTGGGGATGGCGTCATTGTCCTCGCCGGGACGGGATCGGTCGCCTGCGGTGAGGTCACCGGGCCGGATGGACTTCGTTGCTACGCCCGGGTTGGCGGTCACGGCTACCTCTTCAGCGATGAGGGCAGCGCCTTCCAGATCGCGCAGGAGGCGCTGCGGCGGGCGCTGCGCGACGAGGATGCCGGACGGGAAGGCGTGCTCCGCGCGCCCCTGCTGCGCTATTTCCGGCGTCCAACCCTCAAATCGATCGCCCAGGACTGTTACGCCGGCACGATCTCGCGCGACCGACTGGCCTCCTTCACCGCGGAAGTCGCCCGGTTGGGGGAGCGCCATTCCGGACCGGCCCGCGAGATCCTCGACGAGGCGGCGCGCTCGCTCGCAGCCCTGGCCATCCTGGCCCTGGAGCGGCTGGGCCACCCGATGCCACTGCCCGATGTCGCCTACGGGGGAGGCGTCTTTCGCAGCGAGCGGCTTCGCACGATCTTTGCCCAGTCTCTCGAATCCCGTTTTCCGGGCATCCAGGTTCGCCCACCGCGCTATGGTCCGGAGATCGGCGCCCTCCTCCTCGCCTACCGCGGCGCCGGCAAGCGGCTCACCCCGACCTACCTGCAAACCATCGAAGCGTCCGCCGCCCCGTTCCTGGAGCAGACTGGCGACGCCGATTCCAGTCAAGGAGCCTCCCGTCATGGGCAATGAAGAATCGAAGGCAGGCGCGCCGCTCGCGCCCGTTCTGGAGCGGCTGCGGGGCGGAGTGATCGTCTCGTGCCAGGCTCCGGATGACTCGCCACTCAACCACCCCAATGTCATCTCGGCGATGGCGCTGGCGGCGGAACGGCAGGGAGCGGTCGGCGTCCGCATCAATGGCCCGGAGAATATTCGCGCGACCCGGGCGCGCGTCTCGATTCCGATCATCGGGATTCAGAAGGTCGTCGCTCCGAACTCCCCCGTCTACATCACCCCCACACGCGAGATCGCCGAGCGGCTGCGGGATTGCGGCGCGGACATCATCGCGCTCGACGCCACCCGGCGTCCACGCCCGGATGGCGCGGCGATCGGTCCGCTTCTCGCGCAGCTGCGCGCCACCCTCGGGATCCCGGTCATGGCCGACATCGCCTGCGCAGAGGAGGGCATCGCCGCGGCAGAGGCCGGCGCAGACCTTGTCGCGACGACTCTGGCTGGGTACACCGAGGAGACGCGCGGGACGCTCCTGCCGGCGCTCGACCTGGTCGAGCGCCTGGTGCGCTCGCTGCACGGCCCTGGCCAGCCCGGCATCGTCTGTGAGGGCGGCATCGAGACGCCCGCGCAGGTTGCCCGCTGCTTCGCGCTCGGCGCCTTCGCCGTTGTCGTCGGAACGGCGATCACCGGTATCGAACCGCTGGCCCGCCGTTTCATCGCCGCCGCCCCAGCCTCTTCCTCCGGGAAGACGACCGACTTGTCGCGGTGACGCGTCGCGAAAAACAGGGCGACAAGCAGCCCGGATCAAAACATTGAAACGGGGGCGAAAGATTGAGTATGATGACTTCGTTTACACGGCGCTCGCCGGTCAGCGCTACACTTGGCGGTGTCGGTGGCGTCTGAGGGAGATGATATGACGAACATCGGACAAAAGCAGGCACAGAGTGGTGTCTACCTCAATCCTGACTTGAAGAGCCCGGAGGCGCAGGAGTTTGAAGACAAGCTCTCCTCGTTGATCGTTGGGCAGGAACGGGCAGTTCGGCGCATCACGGGTCTCTATCAGATCTATCTGGCCGGGCTGGCCCATCCCGGTCGCCCGGTGGGAACGCTCCTCTTTCTCGGGCCGACCGGCTCTGGGAAGACGCGCGTCGTCGAGGCGGCGGCCGAGGTCCTCTTTGGGGACTCGCACCTCGTCACCAAGATCGATTGCGCCGAGTTTCAGCACTCTCACGAGATCGCCAAGCTGATCGGCTCTCCTCCCGGCTATCTCGGCCATCGCGAAACCTCGCCGATGCTGACCCAGGAGAACCTCGATCGTTCCCATACCGACCGGACCAAACTGTCGCTGGTCCTCTTCGACGAGATCGAGAAGGCGAGCGACGCCCTCTGGCAACTCCTGCTGGGGATCCTCGACAAGGCGACGCTCACCCTGGGAGACAATCGCCGGGTCGACTTCTCCCGATCGATCGTCATCATGACCTCCAACCTCGGCGCTCGTGAGATGAGCGAGCTGATCTCCGGCGGGATCGGCTTCGCGCCGAAGAGCGGCGTGGTCGATACCGAGGTCGACCAGAAGATCTAC
>JBEIJP010000355.1:0-4069 GCA_040380245.1 Acidobacteriota bacterium
ATTTGCAGGAGGCGGAACTCTCTACGGCAAACCTCCAAGTGAAGGCGGAATCCCTGCGGAGCCTCGAAATGGAGGCAACTGCCCGCTTGAGCGAATGGCTCGGCCTGCCGGCGGACACCGATTTTATTCTCCATCAACTGCCCATTCTGCCGAAGTCGGTTCCAGCCTCCAGGCCTGCTGGTAACCGCGCGGCTTCTTAGCAGTGCAAGCGTCGCCGTGCCTTCCTCGGGCCTGGGACCTGCTGAACAATCCTCGAAGGAACGATCCTCATTCCCCGAAATTGCAGTCTCTTTTTAAGAGCGCGAATTATACGAAACTTCTGCCCGGTTGAACAACCCTCTCTCGGTTCCAGCCCCCATTCCGAACGGAGTTTCCGCACGGGGATGGAGTGGGAACCGGGGCGTCGATCAGCCGATGAGCACCTCCGCCGGCTGGGTCAGGTCATCACGGGTGGCGGGCCTGTACTGGAGACCCGAGCCATCGACATAGATTTCGATCCGGGAGACGCCATCAAACCGGCCCGTCAGCAGTGCGTCCGAGAGGGGATCTTCGATAAACTTCTGGATGGCGCGCCGCAGCGGGCGAGCCCCATAGCTCCGATCGGTGCAGGTCTGATCGACGATCCACTGGGCCGCTTCTTCGGTCAGGGAGAGAGTCAACCCGCGCGGTTGGAGGGTGAGGTTGAGCTGATCCGTCAGACGAAGGACGATCGCCAGCAGGTCCGCGTCGGTCAAAGGCTCAAAGACGATGATCTCATCGAGTCGATTGATAAATTCCGGGTTGAAGGTCTCCTGAACCGCCATCCGCACCCGATCTCCCGACCACTGCATCGCGTCCTCGCGCGACGATTGGAAGCCGAGCGGCCCGCCTTTCTGCCCCTGTTGAATGAACCTCGCCCCGATATTGGAGGTCATGATGATGATCGCGTGGCGAAAATCGGCGGTATTCCCGAGGGCATCGGTGAGGGTTCCATCCTCGAAGACCTGCAACAGGAGGTTGAAGATGTCGGGGTGGGCCTTTTCGATCTCGTCGAGCAGAACGACCGAGTAGGGGTTGCGCCGCACTCGCTCCGTCAGTTGCCCACCTTCCTCGTAACCAACATAGCCCGGCGGAGAGCCGATCAACTTCGAGACCGAGTGCTTCTCCATGAATTCGGACATATCGAAGCGGATCATGGCGCGGTCGGAGCCGAAGAGGAGAGCGGCGAGGGAGCGAGCGACCTCGGTCTTGCCGACCCCGGTTGGTCCCAGAAAGAGAAAAGAGCCGACGGGGCGCTGCGGGGTGCGCAGGCCGGCGCGGGAGCGACGAATGGCCCGCGCGAGAGCGGAGATGGCTGCCTCCTGGCGAACGATCCGCCGCCGCATATCTTCTTCAATCCGCAGGAGCCGGGCCGACTCCTCCTCGCGAAGGGTCGTGACGGGAATCCCCGTCCAGCGAGCAATCACCTGATCGATATCCTGCTTGACCACCGGGACCAGTTCGGCCTCATCTGGGAACGGCAGGGTGCGATCCAACTCGTACCTCGACGCTTCTCCGGTTGGCGAGGGGTACCAATCGGCGGAGCGCGTCGATCCGCGCTCATTGGTCAGACGGGCCTCGTCGCGGGCGGGGCGACGGCGGGCGGGCTGTTCTTTGTGTTGGCGTAGTTTGACGTGCGCCCCTGCCTCGTCGAGGACATCGATCGCCTTGTCAGGGAGGAAGCGGTCGGGAAGGTAGCGGCTCGACTGGTAGACGGCGGCCTCGATCGCTTCGCTGGCATAGCGGACCTGATGGAAGGTCTCGTAGCGCTCCCGGATGCCTTCGAGGATGAGGATCGCCTCCTCCTCGCTCGGGGCGGCGACCCGCACAGACTGAAAGCGGCGCTCCAGCGAGCGGTCTTTCTCGATCGTCTTGCGAAATTCGGTGGGTGTGCTCGCGCCGATGCACTGGAGATCTCCCCTGGAGAGGGCCGGCTTGAGGATATTGGCGGCATCGAGGCTGCCCTCGGCCGAGCCGGCTCCGACGAGGGTGTGCAGCTCGTCAATGAAGACGATGTACTGGGGATTCTCGGCCAGTTCCCGCATGATCGTCTTCATCCGTTCCTCGAACTGACCGCGGTACTTGGTTCCGGCGACCACGAGCCCCAGGTCGAGGGCGAGAATCCGCTTCTCCGCCAGGAAGACGGGCACATCCCCGGCGACGATGCGGCAGGCCAGTCCCTCGACAATCGCCGTCTTGCCAACCCCGGGCTCACCGATCAGCACCGGATTGTTCTTGGTGCGGCGACAGAGGATCTGCGTGACGCGATCGATCTCCTCCTCTCGCCCAACCAGTGGATCGAGCTTTCCTTCGATGGCCGCCTCGGTCAAATCCCGGCTGAACTCAGCCAGATGAGGAGTCTCGCGCCGATTGCTGGTCCGTTCGATCGACGATTGACGCATCAACTCCTGGCGGATGTCGGAGAGTCGGATGCCGCGCTCGTAGAGGATCTCCGCGGCGATCGAGTTCTCTTCCCGGAGGAGCCCAAGCAGGAGATGCTCGGTGCCGATGTGGCGGTGGCCCAGCCGGGTCGACTCCTCCGCGGCAAACGCGAGGACCCGTTTGGCCTCCCCGGAGAGAGGCAGATCGATGGTGCTCGTGACACGGTCACGGAGGACCGTCCGTCCCTCGATCTCTTTGCGGATGGCGTCGATATTGGCTTGAGCCCGGTGGAGGAACCGATTGGTCAGGCTCTTATCCTCCCGGATCAGACCCAGCAGGATGTGTTCCGCCTCGATCTGCGAGGCGCCGAACTGACTGGCTTCGTAGCGGGCAAAGAAGATCACCCGCCGGGCTTTCTCTGTGTATCGTTCGAACATCTGCTTCTCCACTCCCGTTTTCGTTTCCAGCCCAGGCGATCGCGGACTCCCTGACGCGAGGGCGCCAACGTGCCAGTACGGATTCAATTGGACGAGGGAACCACCAGGCGTCGATCCCGCAGCAGGAGGACCCGGTCACAGGCGGCGGCCAGAACCTCGTTATGGGTCACCAGAATGGCCGTCAATCGCTCCTCCCGGCGTAACTCGAGCAGCAGCTGCAGGATATCCGCCCCAGTCCGTTGGTCGAGGTTGCCGGTCGGCTCGTCGGCGAGGAGCAGGCACGGCGAGGCGACAAGGGCTCGCGCCAGGGCGACCCGCTGCTGCTCCCCCCCCGAGAGCGCTCCCGGACGATGGTCCGCTCGACTCGCCAGCCCCACCCGGGCAATCAGGGCCTCGGCTCGCAGACGCGCATCTCCACGCCCGACCCCACCAATCAGCAGCGGCATCATAACGTTCTCAAGTGCGGTAAATTCAGGGAGGAGATGGTGAAACTGAAACACAAAACCGATCTGCCGATTGCGGAACGAGCACAAGTCTAGCTCAGTGCTTTTTGTGATGTCAAACCCGTCGATCCGGACGCTTCCGGCAGTCGGGCGGTCGAGTCCGCCGAGCAGGTGAAGAAGGGTCGATTTGCCCGCCCCAGAAGCGCCAACGATCGCGACCATCTCTCCAGCCCGGACCGTCAGCGAAAGATCCTCCAGAATGGGAATCCCGGTCTCGGCCAAGCGGTAGGTCTTGGAGAGCGCTTCGGCCTCGAGCAGGATCCGGGCAGACGTTGGAACAGGATGCGGTGGGATCGACTTCACGGGCTTCATGGGCGTGTTTGTCCTCCTGCCTCGTCTGGGAGCGGAAGAGGGGCGGAAGGAGCCGCGGCCGGGCCCTGGGTCGAGACCGCCTCGGAGAGGGTCTTCCCCAGCTCGGCGAGCAGCGGAAAAGAGCCAAAAGAGGAATGGGTCTCGAGGAGGAGCCCATCGGGCAACAGGGCGGTTCCGCGCACGGCCCAGGGCAGGAGCCCGGAAGCATTTCTCTCCGGAGATGGCGCTTCGTTGACGAGCTGCTGGAGAATCGCCCGGAGCTGCTGGCGCTCTTCCTCCTCACGGAAGTAATGGCGCACCAGAAAGGGGGAGGACGGGAGTGGGTCATCGAGCGTCGGCGTCTCTCTCCAGGCCGGGGTCGTCAGGACAGATCCCGCCGAGTTGCGTCGATCGACCCAGCGGCGGAGGACCACCGGG
>JBEIJP010000356.1:0-4059 GCA_040380245.1 Acidobacteriota bacterium
ACCGAGGGGCAGGAGATCGCCGATGCCCTCTGGGACCTCGAAGCCCGGGGGCAGACTCCCCTCTACGACGCGATCAAGCAGGCGACCGAGGCCCTGGCCCAGCAACCCGAGGAGCGTCGCGTGCTGCTGGTCGTCTCGGACGGCGCCGACACGGAGAGCCGGGCCAGCTTCGACGAGGTCCTGCGGCGCAGCCTGGAGGCCCATCTCGTCGTCTACGCGGTCGACCTCAGCGACCAGGCCGTCTTTGGAAGAAGCGCGGGCCCCGACAACACCAGCGCGCTCCGGGACCTGGCCAGCCGGTCCGGGGGACAGTTCTTTCGATCTCCGGGGGGTTCCCTTCTTCGCGATGCCTTCGCGGCGACGATCGAGGAGCTGCACCACCAGTACACCCTCACCTACCAGCCGACCCAGGATCGGCTCGACGGACGCTGGCGCCGAATCGAGGTCCAGGTCGATCGCCCCGGACTGCAGGTGCGCAGTCGCCAGGGCTACTGGGCGCGCAAACGCGCCCGTTGACGCGCGAGGGCTCCGTCCCCCCATCTTGACTCGCTCCGACCTCTCCCCTATAGTGCCAGTCTGCTATGGAGATGGGGGAGCTGGAGAGAACAGCGCTGATGAAGCGGTCTCGCCCTGAAGCGGACAATCGCCAGAAACTCTCCCGCCGGTTCAATGTGCCCGGGAGACGATCCCCCGGGGAGTGAGCTGGTCCCAGGTGAGACCGTCGGAAAGAGGTGACGAAGATGGGACTCGGAATGCCCGAAGTGATCCTGATCCTGGTGATTGCCCTGATCGTCTTCGGTCCACGCAAACTTCCGGAACTGGGGCGCTCGATGGGGCAGGCCATGGCGCAGTTCCGCCGCGCCTCGGACGACTTCAAGCGGACCTGGGAACAGGAGGTCGAGCTCGAGAAAGTCGCTCCCACAACGGCCGCCATCGGCACGGGTGCGTCCTCTTACAACTCGACCAGCCACTACTCGCAGTATGGCTCGGAGTATGGACCGGAGTATGCCTCGAATGCGCACTCTTACGGGTACGAACCCGAGGTCCAGGGGGGGCAGGGCGCGGATCACACGGCGGCTGGCGATGGCTCGAAACCGGCCGTAGCTTCCGCCGGCACGAACGCCGACAGTGCCGAGGGTGTGCCGGCCTCCTCACCCACTCCCGCACCCGCAACTGCCGCGAAGAGTTCGGCGGATGATCGCCACTGGATCTGACAGTTCGTATGCCTGAGGCAACCCCGGAACAAGATGGCGTCCAGATGTCCTTTCTGGACCACCTCGACGAACTGCGACAACGGCTGATCTACAGCGTCGTCGCGATCGTGGTCGCCTTTTCGGTCTGTTTCACCTTTGCCGAACCGATCTACAAGTTCCTCTCCGTCCCCGTTATTCGCCAACTCCAGAAAGAGCGACGCGCCCTACAGGAGAGGTATGGGTCGATCAATCTCAGCGAGGTCAAGGTCGGAGAGACGCTGCAGTACACTTTCACTCGCGAGACCTCCGTCAACGGCGTCAAAGTCCCCCTCGGAACGACGATCACCGTCCGTAAAGTCGAGACCGATGGTAAATCCCGGCTCGTCCTCGCCGAGCGATGGTCGGTCGCGACGACGATTCTTCCCGCCGATACGCCGATCGACCAGATCCATCAGCAGGGGGATTCCAAACTCTTCTTCGACGATGAGAGCAACCAGCTGGTGCTGCGGGGGGTGACCAGCCCCTTTATGGTCTATCTGCGTGTCGCCCTCTACGCCGGAATCGCCTTCGCCGTCCCCTTTCTCTTCTTCCAGATCTGGGCCTTCATCTCCCCCGGCCTCTACCAGCACGAAAAACGCTACATCGTTCCCGTCCTCTTCATGTCGACCTTCTTCTTCGTCGCGGGAGTCAGTTTCGCCTACCTGATCGCCTTCCCGGCCGTCTGCGACTATATGCTGGGGCTGGCGATGAAAGGGGGATTCCGGACCCTCCTCGACGCGGAGGACTATCTCGACCTGATCATCATGATCATGCTCGGCCTTGGCGTCGTCTTCCAGATTCCGACGATCTCCTTCATCCTCGGCCACATCGGTCTCCTGACGCCGCGCATGATGATCAAATCCTGGCGCTACGCCGTTGTCGGCATCGCGGTTCTCGCCGCAGTCCTGACCCCGACCCCGGACGCGTTCAATATGATGATGTTCGCGCTGCCGATGCTCGCCCTCTACTTTCTCAGCATTCTCATCGTCTGGCTCTTTGGAAAACCTCGCCAGAGCGATCGGGAATACGAGGCCGCCGCCCGCTGAGCCCTCCCCCCTTTTTCCGATCCACGCACGCAATTCACGCTGGCATCTCTCTCGCGACTCGTGGTATGCTCCGCGCCGTTTCCCAGTGTTGTTGATCCATTTTCATTGATTCAATTTGATCGAACCGATCTTGCTGGCCGATCTTGCAGATTCGTACCTGATCCCGATCATCTGTTTTTCGACGCCTTTCCGGGTGAAGCACGGGACTGTCTCCGCTGGAAGCGGCATCACTGCTTTTCCGGTCAGTCAACCGAATGGTTTACCGATAAACAGAGCGCATCAGAGTCTGTTTTCTTATGATTTACCGACGCGGAAGGGGGGAGAGGCGATCGAGAATCGGCTCTCCGGGGAAACAACAATCTTCGAGGAGGTTTATGATGCGCAGGGCAATGGCAGTGGTAAGCCTGATACTCTGTCTTCTGGGATGGACGGGGACAGTCTGGGGACAGGCGGTCTACGGGAACATCGTGGGGACGGTCGTCGACCCGACAGGGGCAGCGGTGGCCAACGCGCGGGTGGTGATCACCGACACGCAGCGACAGACGAGTGTCACGACGACGACGAACGAGGACGGAAACTTCACACAACGTGGATTGATCGCGGGGACCTACCAGGTGCGAGTGGAATCGAGTGGATTCAAGGCCGCGGTGGTGAATGTCTCAGTCTCGGTCGACCAGTTCTCGCGAGCGGACCTGAAATTGGAGGTCGGAGAGGTCACGCAGGTGGTCGAGATCAGCGCCGAGGCCCCACTGTTGAAGACGGAGCGGGCGGATGTGGCGGTGACCTTCACGGAGAAGACCGTCACCAACCTGCCCTTGATCAACCGGCGCTTCACGCAGTTCGAGCTGTTGACGCCGGGAGTGCAGGCGACGACCTCGCAGACGGCCTCATCGGAGGATCCGCAAGGGTCGTTCCGGAAGGTGGTCAACGGGCAGAGCTTCGCGGGTACGACCCACCTGCTGGATGGGACGGACAACCGGGACGCCTTGTTGAGCCTGATCGTCATCAATCCGACGTTGGAGTCGCTCTCGGAGGCGAAGCTGACAACCGCCGCCTATGACGCGGAGTTTGGCGCGACGGCGGGGGTGGTCAGCGTCCAGACCAAATCGGGGACGAACGATTTTCACGCGGTGGGGTTCAACTACCTGCGGAATGGGGTGCTCAACGCGCGCAATCCGTTCACGCAGTTCCAGAAGATTCGGGGAACAGACCGGTTCATTCCGGTGACGCAGCTCAATCAATTTGGGGGAGCGGCGAGTGGAAGAATCATTCCCGACAAGTTCTTCTGGTTCGGCGATTATCAGGGAACCCGGCGAAACACGGGCGGATCGGCGCTGCTGCGCGTGCCGACGGCGGCGGAGCGGGCAGGCGATCTGAGTGGTCTGCAGCTGAACATCTTCGATCCGGCGAGCGGGGATAGTCCGGCGACCCGGACGCAGTTCGCGGACAACCGGATTCCGACGTCGCGGATCTCGCCGCAGGCGTTGCGGCTGCTCAACTTCATCCCCTTGCCGAACATCAGTGGAGCGCTGCGCGACGCACCGAACTACGTCGGCTCGGGTACGGTCAAGTTCAATGAGGATCTGGCCAACACGCGGTGGGACTACTTCCACAGCTCGGCGTTGCAGATCTTCGGGCGATACAGCTTCGCCGACTACCGGCTGGACTCTCCCGGAATCTTCGGTTACGCCGGCGGGGGACGCGGGTTTGACGAATCGGCGCCGTTCGCGGGGATTTCACGGACGCGCAACCAGAGCCTCGCGACAGGGTTCAACTACACG
>JBEIJP010000357.1:0-4053 GCA_040380245.1 Acidobacteriota bacterium
TCCTCCACAATTTTGGGAGAATGGGCTCACGGGAAGACGTGATTGCACCAACGAGACACAGGGTTCACCGAGAAGAAGATAGGATCCCAAGATATTCATCGTTGCCGTGAGTAGTTACCCTTTTTCAGCCACGCCGGATTCGTCAAACTCGAATGTGTATGAAACTTTTTTACCTGTTCCTTCTTTTGTCGACGTGTTTTGGCTGGTCGATGCCAGTGCGTAACGTGCAGCAACCCAATCTCGTCAACGTCTCTGCCGCGAGTTATGGCAACGCGGCGCTGGCGCCTGAATCCATTGTCGCGGCGTTCGGTACAGGATTGGCGACTGCGACTCAGGCAGCGGCAAACCTGCCTTTGCCAACGACCTTGGCGGGTACAACTGTGCGCATCCGCGACAGCGCCAGCAACGAATACCTCGCGCCACTGTTCTATGTTTCGCCCAGGCAGGTCAATTACCTGATGCCAGCCGGCATGGCGACGGGCACAGCGACCATCATCGTCACCAGTAGCAACGGCTCGGTCAGCAGTGGGATCGCTCAAATTGCGGCGGTCGCGCCCGGCCTGTTCACGGCAGATGGCAGCGGGCGCGGACTGGCGGCGGCCATGGCCTTGCGCATCCGGGCTGATGGCTCGCAGAGCTACGAGCCGATTGCGCAATTCGTGCCTGCGCAGAATCAATTCGTCGCCGAACCGATCGAAATGGGGCCAGCGAGTGACCGCGTGTATCTGGTGCTGTACGGGACAGGTTTTCGTTTGCGCCGCGCACTCAATGCGGTGACGGCTCGCGTCGGCGCGGTCGAAACGGACGTTTTTTTCGCGGGCGCATTGGAAGGTTTTGCCGGACTCGATCAGATCAACATCCTGCTGCCTCGCGCCATCATCGGGCGTGGCCAGGTGAGTGTGACACTGCGCGTCGAAGGCATGGCGGCCAACAGCGTGCAAGCCGTCGTTCGTCCACAATGGACGACGCCCGTCGTCAATGCGCCACGCGTGCAGTATCACACGTTTTACAGCGAGACCGTCAAATCGCGGGTGAGTTATCACATTTACACGCCGGAACAGTACGACCTGCAACGCGAGCGGCGTTTTCCGGTGCTGTACTGGCTGCACGGGACTGGCGGCGGACTACCGGGTATCGGGCCATTACGGGCGTTTTTTGACAATGCGATCCGAACGGGAAAAATGCCGCCAGTGCTGGTCGTATTTCCGAACAGCTTTCCCACCGGCATGTGGTGCGACGCCAAAGATGGCAGCCTGCCGGTAGAGACCGTCACTGTGCGCGAACTGTTGCCGCAGATAGACGGGAACTTTCGCACCATTGCCACACCCGCAGGCCGACTCGTCGAAGGTTTCAGCATGGGCGGTTATGGCGCGGGGCGCTGGGGCTTCAAGTTCGCAGACATATTCGGCGCCTTTTCGATGCTGGCCGGAGGGCCACTCGATCTGGATTTCTCCGGGCCACGAGCCATGGCCGATCCCGAGCTGCGCAATATGATTCGGCTCAACGCATATGGTGGCGATCTCGCTTATTTTCAGGTGCAAAGCCCCTGGCGACTGGCCGAAAAGTATGTTGCGGAGGGGCACCGCACCACACGGTTGCGCGTCGTGATCGGAGACAACGACGACACGTTCTCGCAGAGCCGTGACTTCACCGCGCATTTGACCCAGCTGGGCATCGCGCACGAATACATCGTCGTGCCGGGCGTGGGACACGATACGCTATCGTTGCTTTCCGGGCTTGGCGAACGCAACTGGGAATTTTATCGTGCTGTATTTGCTGCGAGCTCGATGGATGGGGAAAAATGACGAAGAGGCATCAGGGCCAGGACAATAAGGGAGGCGTCCCCTGCTCCTGCTCAGTACGTTTCTTGATTTCAGTACCGGTAAGGTGTGACGCATTGCTGGTTGGAACGAGGGATGGTCCAATCGTCATCGTCGTCGCCGGCTGTATCGAAGTAACCATTCACGGCATGGATGAACTTCAAGGGATTCTATCTTCTTCTCTTTCTCTGTGTTCTCTGTGGCTCGGTCGCGCAATCACATCTTCCGTTCGGTCGTTGGTCGCTGGTTGGCCCAGTGCACTTTCTGATCTTCCTTTCCGTGAGTAGTTACGTTCTTAATGCCAGCAGGGATCTCCGAGGGCTCCCCCTCACTAAACTGGGAAGCCCCTCCTCGATTCACGAATAGGCGGTGTATGGAGGGGGGGAGGTTCAAAGTCTATTTTTTCGTCGAAGGATTTCCAGTCTATTGACAGATCCCGTAAGATCCAGGCAGAACATCTTTTTATGGAAGACAAGTCGCGAGCAGCAGGGATCAGGGAAGAGGGCCGAGCTTGTCGCCTTCGCCGATTGGCGGGAAGAGAGCAAGTTTGAGGAGGCAGAACAACGATGATCGAAGGACGTCAGCAGCGGATCCGGCGAGGGGCGGTGGTAGCCATCCTGCTCCTGGTGATCGTGGGATGGGCGGCGCCGTGGCCGGGGGCGAGCGAGGAGACGCACTGGGCCTTTCGCGCGCCGGAGCGGCCCGCGGTCCCGGCGGTGGGTCAAAAGGGCTGGGTGCGGAACCCGATCGACGCCTTCGTCCTGGCGCGCCTGGAGCGGGAGGGGCTCACCCCGTCGGCACGGGCGGGGCGGGAGACGCTCCTGCGAAGGCTGAGCCTGGACCTGATCGGCCTGCCACCAACGCCGGAGGAGATCGAACGGTTCCTCGCCGACAAGCGGCCGGACGCCTACGAGCGGCAGGTCGACCGCCTGCTGGCCTCCCCCCATTTTGGCGAGCGCTGGGGTCGGCTCTGGCTGGATGCGGCACGCTACGCCGATTCTGACGGCTACGAGAAGGACAAAGTGCGCTGGGCCTGGTTCTACCGCGACTGGGTCATCCGCGCGTTGAACGCGGACCTTCCCTACGACCGGTTCATCATCGAGCAGATCGCCGGCGACCTCCTGCCCGACGCGACGCAGGACCAGGTGGTGGCGACGGGCTTCCTGCGCAACTCGATGCTCAACGAGGAGGGCGGGATCGATCCGGAGCAGTTCCGGATGGAGGCGATGTTCGACCGCATGGACGCGATCGGCAAGGGGGTTCTCGGGCTGACGATCCAGTGCGCGCAGTGCCACAACCACAAGTACGATCCGCTCAAGCAGGAGGAGTACTACCGGCTCTTCGCGTTCCTCAACAACGCCCACGAAGCCAACATCTCCGTCTACACACCGGAGGAGCAGCAGCAGCGCAACGAGATCGAGCAGGCGACGCGGGCGATCGAGACTCGCCTGCAGGAGCGGACAGCCGATTGGCAGGCGCGGATGGCGGCGTGGGAGAAGCGGGTCAGCGAGGGGCTCCCGGCCTGGACGGTCGCCAGGGCGACGGTCGACGACATCTCGACGGGCGGGCAGCGCTATCTGCCGATGGAGGACGGCTCGTTTCTGGCGCAGGGGTATGCGCCGACGAAGCACCGCGTCAAGCTGACGGTCGAGCCGGAGCTGCGGGAGATCCGGGCGTTCCGGTTAGAGTTGATGCTCGATCCGAACCTGCCCCTGGGAGGGCCGGGTCGCTCGATCAAGGGGCTCGGAGCGTTGACCGAGTTCGAGGTCGAAGCCGCGCCCCGGACCGATCCAACAAAGAAGGTCAAGGTGCGGCTGGTCAAGGCGACGGCCGATTTTTCGCAGCCGGAGCGGCCGTTGGAAGCGATCTTCGATGATCGCAGCAAGCGCAAACGGATGACCGGGCCGATCGAGTGGGCGATCGATGGTCGCGAGGAGACGGCCTGGGGGATCGACGCCGGGCCAGGCCAGCGGAATGTCGCGCGGCAGGCCGTCTTTGTCGCCGAGACGCCGATCTCGTTCGAGGGGGGGACGGTCCTGACCTTCTTCCTCAAGCAGAACCACGGCGGCTGGAACAGCGACGACAATCAGAATCTCAACCTGGGGCGCATCCGCCTCTCCCTGACGAGCACGGAGGGCGCGGTCGCCGATCCGATTCCCCAGGGGGTCCGCCAGATCCTCGCGATGCCAGCGGAAGCGCGCACGCCGGCACAATGGCGAGCTGCCTTCAGGAA
>JBEIJP010000358.1:0-4045 GCA_040380245.1 Acidobacteriota bacterium
CCCTGCTGACCCTGCTGACCCTGCTGGCCTTGCTGACCCTGCTGGCCTTGCTGACCCTGCTGGCCTTGCTGACCCTGCTGGCCCTGCTGACCCGGCTGACCCTGTCGCCCCGACTGACCCTGTTGGCCTTGCTGACCCTGTTGGCCCGGCTGACCCTGTCGCCCCGGCTGTTCCGGCTGACCCTGTTGACCCTGTTGACTTGGTTGCCGTCCGAGTCGCCGTTGGATGGATTCGAGGTTATCGGCGAGTTGGCGGGTTCGGTCGAGCGCCTCGGCGGTCTCACCGCCAGGGCCGGGGCGTTTGGCGGAGCGCTCAGCGAGTTCGAGTTGCTGGGTGAGCTCATCGAGGTTCTGCTGGACGGCGCGGTCGCCGGAGCGGGCGGCGTCCCAGGCGTTCATCTCGACCAGTTGCCGCGTGGCCTGGATGCGATCGGCGATACGGTTGAGGCGCATCGAGGTGAGCGCCTGGCGAAGGCGGCTGGCGGTCGCCTGCTGCTCCTGGGATTGGGAACGGGCGGCCTGTTCGATCTGGCGTTCGAGGTTGGAGACTTCGTCAGCGAGGGCCGCTTTTCGCTCCGCGAGCCGTTCTTTGGTTTCGGGGCCGGGCTTGGCGCCGGAGCGGGCCTGACGAGCCGACTCCTCGACGTCACGGGCGATCTCCTCCTGGCGGCGCGCCGCGTTGCCCGCGCGCTGGCGGAGTTGTTCGACGGACTGGGCACGGTCTCCCTGCTGCAGCTGATCGAGGCGGCGACGGGCCTCTTCGAGCTGCTGTCGAGCGCGCAGGTTGCGGGCGAGCGACTCGTCCGATTGCTGGTTGCGGGCGGCCTGGTTGGCGCGCTCCATCTCGTCCGCTGCCTGCTGGAGGCGATTGCTGAGGTCCATCAACCGGGGGTCGCGCCGCTCCCTGGAGAGGCGTTCCAGTTCGCGAGCCGCCCGACGGGCCTCCTCGGCCATCTGTTGCTGGGACCCGCCACCGCCACCGCCGCCGTTGCTCCGCGGCTGATTGCGCGGGCCGCTGCGGGGACGCTGCTGCTGCTCGATCTCCTGCTGCATGCGACGGGAGAGTTCATCGAGCTTGCGTTTGGCTTCGTCCTCCTGTTGTTGGGATTGGCGGCGTGGCTCCTGGTTGAGCGTCTCGTACTGGTTCTTCATCTTGTCGAGTTCCAGTTCGAAGAGATCGGCGAGGTCACGGGCCTGGCTGCCGCCTCCGCCCCCGCTGTTCTGGTCCATGCTCACCTGAATCTCGCGAAAGATGGCGTCGGCGCGGAGGAGTTGCTGGAGCGCGCGCTGTTCCGGCGGGAGCGCCGCCTCGCTCTGGCGTTGCTTCAATTGCTCGACGGCGGGGGCCATCTCCCGGGTCGCCTGGGTGATGTGCTCGACCAGTCTGGCAAAGTCCTTCTCTTGCTGGAGCTGCGCGCCGAGGCGTCGACGGATCCGCTCGACGACAGCGGCGGCGTCGCTCCGAAGTTTCTCCTGGGCGAGCGCGACGGTCTCGTAGTTCTCTTCGCGCTCTTTCTCGTCGTAACCGCCCTCTTCGCGTTGCAGTCGAAACGTGGCGGCGATGAGGTCCTTCTGCCGTCTGGTCAGGGCCTGTTGCTCCTCTGCCTCGCCGCCGCCGGCGCCACCGGCCTGCTGGGATTGCCGGTAGTCCTTCTCGAAGGGCTTGATCTCGATGAAGTAGATGTCGCTGGTCGTCTCGTTGCGGGCGTCACGGGCACGGGCATAGTAGGAGACGAGATCTCCGGGTTGGAGCCCGTACTCCTCGAGGAAGAAGGTGTGGGTGCCGGCGAGGGCTCCTCGCCCTTCGTTGGCGCGGGCGGCGCCGGTCAGACGTTGGAGATCGATCTTCTTCTCCTCGCCGCCGTTGACGGAGAAGTGCAGGTCGAGGGAGACGACTCCATAGTCGTCCTCGGCGCGCGCGAGGGTGAAGATCTCCTCGACGCTGGTCGCCCGCGTGTCGCGCCCAGGGCGTTCGAGCGTGACGACCGGGGGACGGTCTTCGAGGACGGTGATGTCGTACTCGTTGGAGCCGAGATAGCGTTCGCCTTCGCGGCTGGTCAGTTCGATGTGGTAGGTCGTCGGCTCCGCCACCTCGATCGTGCCGGCAAAGGCGTTCTCGCCGGCGGCGGTCATCTCGATCGCGCTTCCGCTGGCGAGGATGATGCGGGCCTGACGGACGGGACCGCTCAGCCGCGCGGTCAGCCGCACCCGGGGTCCGGCCAGCACGGCGATCTCGGGGGCATCCTCGAAGGTGCGGGTCGGCAGGCCCGTGTAGGCGGGATAGGTGTGCTCCTGGTCGATCTGGCGGACGAAGGGGAGGTCGACAACCGTCAGGCGAAAGATCTCCGAGCGACAGCCGGACGACTCAACGAAGTACTCCATCGAGCGTTGAGGATTGAAGAGGAATGCCTCGAAGCGATCCGGCTGTCGGGTCGGTTCCATCGGCTGTTCGATCCAGTCGTCTTCGGACTCCCCGACGAAGCGGGTGCGCAGAAGGACCTCCTCGGCCTGGAAGTTGATGAGCCGCGCGACGACGCGCAGGTCGCGACCGCGGACGATCCGGGCGGTTCCCGGGGTGACCTCGATGCGCAGCGCGAGTCCGGCCGCCGCCGCGCTCGACGGGGCGATGATCTGGGCGACGCCCTGGCGCACTTCGCGCGGTCCGAAGAGCACGACGCCGAAGAAGAGGAGCGCCGCGGCGAGCGTCGCCGCTCCCCAGCGCCAGAAGTGGCTGGTCGGGATGACTCCGCGCAGATCGAGCCGGGCCGCTTGCTGATCGGCGCCGCGCAGCAACCGCCCGATCAGGGCAGGGGAGGGGCTCGCCTTCTTCTCCGGGCCGAGGAATTCGACAGCGGTGACCAGCTCCTCGCCGAGGCCCTCCGTCCGCTCCTCGAGGTACCGCGCGATCTGTCGATCGCTGACGCGGCGCCGCAAGGGGCGCCAGAGTGTCAGGTAAAGGGCCAGCCCCACGCCTCCCACCGTCAGGAAGCGAAGCACGGCCAGCAGCAGGTCGTTCCCCTGAAACCGCCACGCGCCCAGTCCGGTTGCCAGCAGAAGGGCCGCCAGAACCCCGAGGCTGACGGCCAGCCCTCGCAGAACCTGCAACCCGGTGCGGCGGCGTCGGAAGTCCCTGATGGTCTGCTCCAGTACGTGCCCCTGTTCACTCATGGTTTCTCCCTTCCTCGAAAAGCGTGCTGCTCCTGATCGGAACTCCCCTCAAGACAAGACCCGCGCCATTCTGATGCGGCGGGCGACGATTCCTTCCGAAAGGAAGAGCAGGAGCGCCGCCGCCAGCAGGTAGAGCCAGAGCTGTTGGCGACCTTCCAGCTCCGCCGGCTCCGGTTTGGCGCGCAAGGCTGGGCCAGACCCACCCTCGGCAGGAATCGCCCCCTCCCTCGCGTTCCATTGCGCGACAAAGGGCGCGACCGCCAATTGTCGCAGATCGCTCTCGCCTGGGTCGACATTGACGGCGAACGGATCGGCGCGGTCCCCAGTGCGCAGGCGGTAGAAACCGGCCCGGGAGGGGCGCAGCAACCACTCCCCGGTGGAGGTGCGGGGCAGATTCCGGACTCGCTCCCCGTCCGGTTGTTCGAGAAGAGGGGGGGCTTTCTCGTCATTCGCCGCCACGGGCAGCGCGATCTCGGTCCCCACCGGGTGCCAGGCTCGCTCTTCCCGCTCGACCAGGTACCGGGTCATCTGTCGCACCAGGGGAAGATAGACAGGCCGAAGCGGCAGGTCGTTCCAGCTGGCGTCGAGCGTGGTGGCGAGCAGCAGCATCCGTCCGCGCCCGTATGGCCATTCCATAATCGCGGAATCTCCATTGTCGAAGCGGGCCAGCACCGACGCCCCCGTGTCAGGTTCGATCCGATGGTAGCCAAAGACGCGGCCGCTCGCCAATGGCCCTCCGTCTCCGAAGAGATCGAAGATGGGGTGATCGCGACGGATCCCGCCCCCCAGCGTCAGGGCTCCACCGCGCGGCGTGACGGTTCCCAGCAGCTTTGCGGGGAACTCGTCTCCCCAGGCGGCGGCGAAGGCGGATGGCTCGG
>JBEIJP010000359.1:0-4037 GCA_040380245.1 Acidobacteriota bacterium
GCCGAGAGGCTCGCGCGTGGATGCCCGGTGTCTTGCCTGCCTCCTGCTCCTGGCTCTTCATCGAAGGGGGCCCACTCCCCCGCACTTCCCTGGCGCGCGGAAGACCTGGCGCCATCCCCGCTTCTCTTTCCCAGGCGCGCACGAGGCACGGTTCGGAATCCGCTGCTCTTCTCCCTCCCGCCACGCGCTCCTCCCCTTTGAGACAGACCGACCAACCAGCCTGATCAAGCAAATTGATCGAGATCGTCGCCGCCGCTTGCCGGGAGGGTGAGCGGTGCGTGGCGGGAGTCTGTCTCAAGGTGGCAGCCGCAGCGGCTGCTGGAAGGAGCATGTATGAAACGGATCCTCAGGGGCGGGGGGTGGCTGCTGCTGGCCCTCCACATCCAAGTCTTCGCACAGAGCATCGGAGCCTCTCTGCACGGGCGGGTGCTCGACGCCCAGGGCAATGGGGTTGCCCACGCGGCACTCACGCTTCGGGATCAGGAGCGGGGCCGAGAGCGCAGTCTGGTCACAGATGGGCAAGGCGACTACACCTTGTCAGGGATTGAGCCCGGTGCCTATCGGCTGGCGGTGCAAGCGCCGGGGTTCGCGAGCTATCTCGGGCCGCTGATCCAGGTTCGGGTTGGCGACTCCATCCGGGTGGACGCCCGGCTTCAGGTGACGCAGGTCAGCGACGTGGTCGAGGTGGTCGATTCGGCGACGGTTTTGCAGACGACCGATCCGAAGACCGCTCGCAGCTTCTCGGCGGAGGAGATGAACGATCTTCCAACCGCGGCAGGGACGCAGGGACGCAACTTCTATACACAGGCACGTACCGCGCCTGGGGTCGCGCTCTCGACCCGGGCCCACCAGCCCTTCTCGGTCAGCGGTCAGCGATCGATCAACAACAACTATCTCATCGATTCGGTCGACAACAACGATCCGAACACGGGGTTGATCGCCGGTCGTGGCGCCAATGAGCAGCTCATCAGCCAGGAGGCGATCGCCAGCTTCGAGGTGCTGACCCATAACTTCAAGGCCGAGTACGGACGGAACTCTGGCGGAATCGTCAGCATTGTCAGCAAGTCCGGGACGAACGAATGGCACGGCTCGGTCTATGAGTACCACAACAACTCCGCGCTCGCGGCACGCAACGCGGTCGACCGGGTCAAGCCATCGAACCGTTCCAACCTGGCCGGGTTCACCCTTGGAGCGCCGGTGGTCAAGAACCGGGCGTGGATCTTCGGGCAGTATGAGACCTACCGCATTCGGGGGTCGCAGTCGCGACTCTTCCAGGTTCCCTCCGACGCGCAGCGCGCGACTGCCGTGCCGGCCGTTCAGGCCCTCGTCGATCTCTATCCACGAGCAATTGGAGGGGCGACGACCTTCACCTACGGTCTGGCACAGAACATCGACATGGACACCTGGCTGGTCCGGGGAGATCTGGCGATCCATTCGAACCAGAAACTCATGGCTCGGTACAACATCGCCAAGGCAGTCAGTGAAGTGGAGGGAGGGCACGCCGGAGTCATCGACGGCTCAAACAACCTGATTCGGACGACGATGAGTGGCAGCCTGCAACATTCGTGGGTTCTCTCGCCGCGCCAGTTCAACGAGGTGCGCTTTGGATTCAACCGGACCGAATCGCTCGACCTGCCGTCGGAGAACATTCTCTTCCTCGGCGACCGCGCACGGAACGGGGAGGTGGGCCAGCTGCGGGTCAATGGGTTGACCGCGATTGGCGTACCAGCCTTTGCCAACCGCTATGAGTTTCTCAACAGCTACCAGCTCAATGACGACCTGACGTGGACGCTTCCAGGGCACGTGCTCAAGTTCGGAACCTCGGTGCGGCGGGTACAGGTCAATGACGGCAATCTCGACGCCAACTATCGGGGAGCGCTCAGTTTCAACAACATCGCCGACTTCCTCGCCGGGCGTCCGGCCTCCTATCTCAAGCGGGTCGGCAATCCGCGCATGGGGCTGCGGCGGACGGAGTGGCACTCGTTCGCGCAGGACGACTGGCGGATCCTCCCCCAGCTGACGATCAATCTCGGAGTACGGTACGAGTTGAACACCGCGTTGCGCGAGGCGGCGAACCGGATTCCTTCCCAGTACCTGCTGCGAACGGACCCCAACAATCTCGCCCCCCGCTTCGGCTTTGCCTGGCAGTGGCGACCCCGGACCGTGCTGCGCGGTGGGTATGGCATCTACTTCAACGCGTTGGAGACGGTCTTTCTCGGCTTGACGCGTTTCAATCCGCCATTGATCGAGACCTTCACGGTTGGCAATCCGTCATTGTCGAACCTGCTGGGCAACGCGACGGCGAACATCCCGAGTGGGCTGGTCCTGCCCAACCCACAGACGGCGACCCCGTATGCCCAACACCTCAACCTGACATTGGAGCGGGAACTCTGGAATCCACAGTCGACGCTCCGGGTCTCCTATGTCGGAACGCTTGGTCGCAAGGAGACGCGGCTACGCTTGCCGAATGGCGGAGAGGCGCCGCCGGTCGGGTATCGGCGTCCGGATCCGACGGTCGGTGTTGTCAGCGTCCTCGAGACCTCCGCCAACAGCAGCTACCACTCGTTGCAGGTCGGCTGGTCACAGCGCCTCGGGGCGAGGGTGCAGCTCCGGGCGGCCTACACCTTCTCGAAATATCTCGATCAGGTCTCGGGGCTGACGTCGACCAATACGGGGCTCGATCGGACCCTGATTCCACTCGACGAGAATCGGCTCTCTCTCGATCGTGGGCGATCCGATTTTGACATCCCGCACATCCTGACGGTGACAGGGATCTGGCGACTTCCCGAGGTCGCCTCGCGTCGTTGGCTCAATCATCTGCTGGGCGGGTGGAGCCTGAGCAGCGTCGCCACCGCACAGTCGGGTCGAACCTATTCGCTCTTCTCCGGGACGGTCAATCAGCAGGCGAGCAACAACAACCGGTTGCTCGACATCCCGGGGACCCTCCTCCGGTGTGGCTCCTGTTCGACCCCGATTCGTCTGGCCAGTGGGGTGACGAGGGCCCAGCTGACCCCAAGCGTCGGTACGCTGGGGACTCTCGGCCGAAACACGGAACGGACGGATGGGCTGGTCGACATCGGATTCTCTCTCTCGAAGGATCTTCCGCTGACGGAACGGCTCCGCCTCCAGGTCCGCGGGGAGTTGTTCAACGCCTTCAACGTCGCCAACTTCAACGCGGTCGATGGCGTGCTCGTCTCGCCCTCCTTCGGCCGCTACATCAGCGCTTTTGACCCTCGACGGGCGCAGCTGGTCGCACGGATCGTCTTTTAGATTCAACGCGAGGAGGGGCGTCATTTGGCAGCGCCTCTCCTCGCGGAGAGAAAGGAGAATCATGTTGAAGAAGAGCTTCTATGTCTGGCATCGCTATCTTGGCATCGTCACCTGCGCCGTCGTCTTTCTCTGGAGTGTCAGCGGGTTTATGCATCCGCTGATGAGCTGGTTGCAACCGCGTCCCAGGTTGATGCGGATCGTCTCTCCCGCCTTGAAGGCGGATGGTTTGAGAGTTGCCCCGCAGGAGGCGTTTGCCCGCCACGATCTGACCCGCTACGAGGATTTCCAGCTCGTCACTTGGGAGGGGAACTCCTACTACCAGGTACGGACGGAAACGGATCTTCCGCTGCGCTACTTCGACACGCGGGATGGCGCGGAACTTGCCGGTGGAGATCGGCAGTACGCCGTCTGGCTGGCCCGACAGTACCTCCAGGACTTTCAATCCCCAGTGACGGAGGTCGAGCGGGTTCGCGACTTCGACCGGGAATACAAGGTGATCAACAAGCTGCTGCCCGTCTATCGCGTTCAGTTCGATCGCCCGGATCAGATGCGCGCCTATGTCGACACCAGCTCCGGCCTCCTCGGAACTCTCATCGATCGGACCAAGGGGAGATTGATGGCCCTCTTCGTCACTTTCCAAAAGGGGGACGGGGGGGGGGGGGGAGACCGGCTGCGTGTCGCCCTCCTCGTCACCTTCACCTCGCTAGTCGCCCTCATGGCGATCAGCGGCCTCCTCGTCTATGGGGTCTTCTGGAAGACGTTCCGCC
>JBEIJP010000360.1:0-4024 GCA_040380245.1 Acidobacteriota bacterium
ATGTCTCGGTGACCGGTGTCATCGTCTACCTGATGCTCTATCACCTGGTCTGAAGCGGTCCATCGCGCTCTCTCAATCGACCCGCACGAGGGGCTCGATCAGGCCGCGAACGCGTGCGACCAACTCGGGAGTCGTCTCTTCGGTGTAGCCTCGGGTCTCGATCGGCGCGAGGATCTGCATCGAGACTGGGCCGGGGCGCACGATTCCGCCGAGCTTCGGCATCGCCTTCCGTGTATCGTTGAAGACGATGGGCACGACCGGCGCGCCCGCCTCGATCGCCATATAGAACACTCCCTTTTTGAATTCACGCAAACGCCCATCGGGACTGCGCGTCCCTTCGGGAAAGGCCATGAGGCTGTTTCCGCGGCGCAGCTCATCGGCGCCGCGTCGAGTGCTCCGGATCGCGCTCTCGCGGTTTCGCCGGTCGATCGGGACGATGTGGGCGAGCCGGAAGCCTTGCCGGAAGAATGGAATCTTCTCCAGCTCCTGCTTGGCGATGCCTCCGACGTTGTGCGGGAGGTAGCAGAAGAGGAGCGGAGGATCGAGATTGCTCTGGTGATTGGCGACAAAGACGTAGGTCTGCCGGGGATCGAGCAGATCCAGCCCAGAGACCGTCACCGTGACGCCCGTCAGCCACAGGTAGATCCGCACCGCGAAGCGGGCGGGAGGGAAGATGAGGTCCTCGATCCCGAAGAGTGCCCGCAGCAGCATTCCCGTGGCAATCGCAGGAATGCCGATGATCAGCATCAGCACCCCTCCGACCAGAAACATAAACAGATAGTGGAGACGTCCCCGCCACGAGAACTGGGGGGAGTGCGCCGTCGACACAGGGCTAGATGACCGTTCCATCAGGGATTGTCGCGCCTTTCGGAATGATGACGATGCCGTCCCGAATGAAGTAGTTTCCCCCATCGAAATGTTGCAGCTTTCCTTCGTTGAGGATTCGGACATTGGAACCAATCCGTACATTCTTGTCCAGGATGGCTCGTCGTATGATCGTGTTCTCTCCGACGCCAATCCAGGGAGACCCGGCGGCCCGTTCCGACTCCAACTCATCGATGTTCTGGAAGTGGTCCGCCCCGAGCATCAGGGTGGTCTCGAGGCGCGAGTACTTCTCGACGCGTGAGCGGATGCCGATCACACTCTCTTCGACAGTCACCTGATTGAGGATACAGCCTTCGGAGATGAGCGAGTGGCGAATGACGCAGTCGGCGTACTTGCTGCCAGGGAGTGACCGGGGATGGGTGTAGATGGGCGCTTCGGCGTTGTAGAGGTTGAAGTGGGGCTTGACTTTGGCCAGATCCAAGTTGGCGTCAAAGAAGGATTTGATCGTCCCGATGTCTTCCCAGTGATCGGTGAAGAGGTACGCCTGCACCTGATGTCGTTCGATCGCCGCCGGGATCACCTCTCCTCCGAAATCGGTGAACCGCTCATCGGCGAGCAGTTCCCGGAGAGTCGGCATATTGAAGAGGTAGACACCCATCGAGGCCAGGTAGCAGCGCTCCGTCGCCTCGGCAGGGCTCAGGCCGAGCCGGGTGGTGTCGACCAGCATTCCGGGCAGCTGGTCCGGCGGCGGTTTCTCGCGAAATTCGACGATGCGGCCCCGGTCGTCTGTCTTGAGCAGGCCAAAGCTGGAAGCTCGTGTGACATCGGTTGGGATGACGGAGATCGAGACATCGGCGTTGGTCTCGATGTGATTGCGAATGAACTTCTGGTAGTCCATCTGGTAGAGATGGTCGCCGGAGAGGATGAGCACGCGATCGGGTCCAGAATCTTCGAGATGAAGCATGACCTGGCGGACCGCGTCGGCGGTTCCCTGGAACCAGTTGCGATTTTCGGGCGTCTGTTCGGCGGCGAGAATCTCGACAAATCCATCGGAGAACCGGCTCAGCCGGTAGGTCTGCGCGATGTGCCGATTGAGGGAGGCGGAGTTGAACTGGGTCAGGACGTAGATGTTGTCGATCCCGGAGTTGATGCAATTCGAGACGGTAATATCGATCAGACGATACTTCCCGCCGAAGGGGACAGCCGGTTTCGATCGTTGCTGAGTAAGGGGGAAAAGGCGTGACCCCTGTCCGCCCCCCAGGATGACAGCTAAGTTGCGATCCTTCATAGGCACTCCTTGCTTGGTGCGGCAGTGGTCCTGGGCTAAGCTGACCAGAGAATGGAGCATAAGTCCGCCCCCCTCGATTTTCAAGGGAAGGCGGACAGAGATGGCAGAAGGATGCGCCAGAGGGAAGGGAGACAAGGATGGGGATACGTGTCGCGCCAGCGATTGAGCGAGCGCTGGCGGCGGGAGAACCGGTGGTGGCGCTGGAGTCGACGGTCATTGCGCACGGGCTTCCCGCGCCGGAGAATCTGTTGACGGCGCTGGCCTGTGAGGCGGAGGTCCGTTCGGCGGGGGCCTTGCCGGCGACGATGGCCATCCTGGCGGGTGTGCCGAGGGTGGGGCTGGAGGAGGCGGAGCTGCGCGCGCTGGCGACCCGGCCCGAAGTCCGCAAGGTCAACCCCGCCAATTTCGCGGCGGTTGTTCATCGGGGGGAGTGGGGCGCGACCACGGTCGCGGCCAGTCTTCACCTGGCGAGCCTCGCCGGCATGCGCGTCTTTGCCACCGGGGGCATTGGCGGGGTCCACCGAGGAGCCGAGGCGAGCTTCGATCTCTCCGCCGATCTGATGGCGCTGGCGCGCTATCCGGTGGTGACAGTCTGTGCGGGAGCCAAGGCGATTCTCGATCTGCCGCGGACACGAGAGCTGCTGGAGACGCTGGGCGTTCCTGTCATTGGGCTGGGGACGGACGAGCTGCCAGCCTTCTACTCCAGGACCAGCGGGCTGACGGTCGACCAGCGGGTCGAGACGCCCGAGGAGGTCGCCGCCCTGGCCCGTCATCACTGGGACCTCGGGTACACGACCGGCGTTCTGGTGGTCGTCCCTCCACCCGAGGCGGAGGCCATTCCCGAGTCCCAGGTTCGCGTCTGGATCGAGGAGTCGCTCCAGGCGGCGAGCGAAAACGGGGTCCGTGGCAAAGAGGTGACTCCCTACCTGCTCGCCTGGCTGGCCGAGCGCTCGAATCAGCGGACGCTGCGCGTCAACGTCGCCCTCTTGCGGCAGAATGCCGCGATTGCCGGAGCGATCGCGGTCGCGGCAACCCGCTCCCAGACTCGATAGGAGCGCGTATTCGGTTATGACCTCGACGATGGCCAAGGTGTGGGTGATTGCCAGGCAGACGCATCGGGGGCTGATCCGTCGACGTGGACTGTCGATCAGCGTTCTCTACCTGACGACCGTTCCCGTCCTCGTGCTTCTGGGCGGGTATGTCGCGGTGGGCGAAGAGGGGCTCCTTCTCGTTCACGTCGGACTGGCGGGGATTACCCTGGCCGGGTTGCTGGTGGGAATTCCCAGCGGCGTGGCCCTGTTGCGCGGAGAGCGGGAGCGCCGACTCCTCCCGCAGCTGTTGGCACGCCCCGTGCGGCGGCGCGAGGTGGTCATCGGGAAGTTTCTCGGGCTGGCACTGACGCTCCTGCTTCTGTGGAGCATCATGATGGCCGGGTTGGCGATCATGGTCGAGCTGGGGGCGGCCCTGACCGGGTTTCCTCTCTCCCGGCCGATCCTCTGGCAAGCCGCACTGGCGGCCTATCTCGATCTCGTCCTCGTCGCGGCGCTGGCCCTTTTCCTCTCTTTGCGGACCCATCCGACGGTCGCGGCCGCTCTGACCCTGCTCCTCTATCTGGTCGGACGCTCCAGCGGAGAGCTGCTCCGCTGGGCGGAATCGGCCCCAGTGGCCGGGGTACGGGTCCTCTTCCGGGGGCTCTTCCTGCTCCTTCCCAATTTTGCCCGGCTCAACTGGGCGGATGAGGCGGCCCACGCCATTCCCATCCTCTTCGCCGACCTGGGCCTCGCCCTTCTCTATGCCATCCTCTATCTGGTCGTGCTGATCTGCGGGGCGATATGGGCCTACGAACGGGAGCAGGAGGATCCATCGACTGGCGAGGGGTAATCCCCGGTTCATCACAGCGTCGACGAAGAG
>JBEIJP010000361.1:0-4018 GCA_040380245.1 Acidobacteriota bacterium
TCCGCGCAGAGGCGGTCATTTTCGGGACACTGGACGCGCGCGCGATAGTCCTCGAGCTGCCGGGCCGTGTAGACATAGCGATAGGCGCGCGACTGGAGCGTGTTCTCCAGGAACGGTTCGCGGTAGAGCGGGGAGTAGCCGCCGCCGCAGGGGATGCCCTCGGCACGCAGCGCCTGGAGGAAGCGTGCGCGCGGCAGACCTTTGAAGGGGGCTGGGTCGTAGCGCAGCATGTAGAGGTGATAAGCGTTCCGGGTGCAGCCTTCGTACATCCGCGCGGGGGTGATGCCGGGGATGGCGCGGAGGAGAGAGGTCAGATGGGCGGCATTCTCCTCGCGGCGCCGGGCCTGCTCCTCGAGGCGACTCAGCTGGGCCAGCAGGATGGCGCCCTGAAACTCGGTCATCCGGCGGTTGTCGCCATTGCGAACGTAAGCGAAGCTGGTGTCGGCCTGACCACGCCCCTGGTTGTGGAAGCTGCGACAGATGTCGAGCAGGGCCGAGTTCTGGCTGACGATGACGCCGCCCTCCCCCGAGTTGAGGTTCTTGGAGGCCTGAAGGCTGAAGCAGCCAAGGTCGCCGAGAGTCCCGACCTTGCGGCCCCGCCACTCGGCGAGGTGAGATTGGCAGGCGTCCTCGACAAGGGGGATCTGCCGACGGCGGGAGATCTCGAGGAGGATATCCATCTCCGCGACGGAGCCGCCGAGGTGGACCGGGAGGATCGCCCGGGTGCGCGGGGTGATCGCCGCTTCGACCTTGCGGGCATCGATCTGCATCGTCTCACGGTCTGTATCGACGAAGACCGGGAGGGCGTGCTGCATGAGCACGGCGTTGATCGTCGCGACGAAGGTGTAAGGGGGAACGATCACCTCATCCCCGGGCCCGACTTCGAGGGCATTCATCGAACAGGCGAGGGCGCTGGTGCCGCTCGACGTCGCCAGACAGTCGCGGACGCCGAGCTGCGCGGACCAGAGCTTCTCGAACTGGGCGACGCGGCTACCCTCCATTCGATTCCATCGCTTGCTGTGGAGCACTTCGAGAAGGTGCTTCTGCTCCGGCTCGGCTACCACCGGCCACGGGGAGAAGGGCCCTGTCCGGACCGGCTTGCCGCCAAGCAGGGCGAGCTTCCCATTGGAAGCGACATCGGGGAGGCTGGGCAGCCCGCTGGCAGGCGTGGCCGTGCCGGCGACGAGCGCCGTGCCGGCGGTGGCTCCCTGGAGGAAGGTTCTACGTGTCAAGGATGGATGATTCTTCTCTTTACCCATGTCATTACCCATGCTGATGATCTCCAATTGAATCAAGGCCCCTGGGAGAGGGATCCCCTGCCCCGCTCATCCCTCGAAGGAGCGCGTCGACGAGGGCCGCCCACTCGTCCTCGAGCGTGGCCGAAGAGGGAAAGGGCTGACCAGCCCGCCGGTACCAGTAGGCGGCGTTGGAGCGGTCGCCTTCCCGGCGATGGAGGTAGGCGTGAACCCAGGCGGCCGCGGCGGAGTCGATTGGCTCGACCAGGGAGTGGGCACGCGCCCAGTCTCCCCGCCCCTGCCGGTCATACCAAAGGGCGCGCAAGGTATCCGGGAGTTCCCGCGGGGGCTCTCGCTCGGTCAAAGTGGCGACAAACTGTTCGTAGGTCATCCGACACCGTCACGGATTGGGATGTTAGACAAAGACAACGGTCTGGGAGTTGGGTATCTCGAATTTGCTGCGGCAGCGCGGGTTGGGGCAGAAGAGCTGATCGTCGATCCGGACGAGATAGTCCCGCGCCTTGGCGAATTTGGCCCGGTCGAGCTCACTGGCCCCGCGGGGGAGGTCCCGCTTCTTCGACCGTCGCAGCCAGCGAATCTTGAACTCGGCCGACTCCCGGCATCGCGGACACGAATAGGTCGCCGTCTTGATCTCGGTCTTTTCCTGGTAAAAATCGCGTTCGTCCATACTTCTCCGTCATTCTCAAATTGATTCCGTCTCAAGTTGGTTCCGTGCCCCGGGACCTGCCGACGGATCCCGTCGAGGAGCGACTGGCCACTCCGGAAGAGGCCGAATGAGGCGGCGCCGGAGCCTGTCGAACCGACCGCGCGCCCGAGCCATCGCGGAAAGAGGGGGACGACCAACCGTCGTAGTGTACTCCGAAGCCGGGTTCCGGGGAAGAAAATTCCCGCGCTCCGGGAAAGTCTCCCCCGGGGGCGGAGACTATGCTAGTCTGGCGCGCATCATCGCACGAAAGCCTGGCGTGGCAACCCGGCCAACCGAAGCCGAGTAACCCGACGCGGCATCACCACGGAAATTCGACAGAGGAGTGAGCGGAGCATGAGGGAAGAGACCACCATCGATCGCGGCGGCATCGGCGGCCATCCGCGCGGCCTGACGACGCTGTTCTTCACCGAGATGTGGGAGCGTTTCAGCTTCTACGGGATGCGCGCGCTGCTGGTTCTGTATATGACGACGGCGGTGGCGAGCGGTGGGCTCGGCTTTTCAGATCGGACGGCGACGAGTATCTATGGGGCCTACACCGGATCGGTCTACCTGATGTCGATCCCGGGAGGGTGGTTCGCCGACAACGTCCTGGGAACGCGCCGTTCGGTTCTGATTGGTGGAATCATCATCGCGCTCGGCCACTTCTCGATGGTTGTCCCGTCGATCTACACCTTCTTCGCCGGGCTCGTGCTGATCGTCCTCGGCACGGGGCTCTTGAAGCCCAATGTCAGCGCCCTGGTCGGGAGCCTCTACGCGGAGAATGACGAGCGGCGAGACGCGGGGTTCTCGGTCTTCTACATGGGGATCAACCTCGGAGCCTTCATCGCGCCGCTGATCTGCAGCTACCTCGGGGAGAAGATCGACTGGCACCTCGGGTTTGGCGCGGCGGGGATCGGGATGACGCTCGGGCTGATCCAGTATGTCGCCGGGCGGGACCGGCTGGCGCGGGTCGGGGAGCCGCCGGCGCTGCCGACAGCGGAACTACGCCGCAACGCGGTCCGGGGAGTCCTGCTGATGCTCGGCTGCAGCGGAGCGGTCGCCTTTCTCTGGTTTGGGCCGGAGGGGGTGCGAGCCAGCAAGATGACGATTCTGGTCGGAGCGGTCAGCCTCTTCCTCCTCTGGCTCTTCACCAAGTACCTGCAGCCGGAGGAACGGAAACCGGTTGGAGTGATCGTCATCCTCTTCTTCTTCTCGATCCTCTTCTGGGCGGCGTTCGAGCAGGCCGGATCGAGCTTCAACCTCTTCGCCAACCGCTTCACCGACCGCAGCCTGCCGGCGAGTCTGCTCGGGATCCTGCCAGCCTTCCTGCGCGAACAGGTGGCGGACGGATTTCCAGCCGGGTGGTACCAGTCGGTCAACTCGATCTTCCTGATCGCGCTGGCGCCGGTCTTCTCCTGGCTCTGGCTGCGGATGGGAAACCGGCAGCCGTCGAGTCCGGCAAAGTTCTCGATCGGGCTCTTCTTTGTCGGAGCGGGAGCGCTGGTGCTGGTGCTGGCCTCGCTGGGCCTGACCGGGGGGGCGAGCAAAGTGGGCCCCGGGTGGTTGATTTCCGTCTACCTGATGCAGACGATCGGGGAGCTCTGCCTGAGCCCGGTCGGGTTGAGCACGACGACGAAACTCGCGCCAGCGCGCCTGACCGGCCTGATGATGGGCGTCTGGTTCCTCTCGATCTCCTTCGGAAACTTCTTCGCCGGCGAAGTGGCAGGTGAGTTCGGGACGCGGGAGTCGCTGATCGGGCTCTTCGGGAAAGTGGCCGCGATTCCGCTTCTCGCGGCAGTGCTGCTGGTCTTCCTCATCCCGACGATTCGACGAATGATGGGACGCGTCCGATAGACGCGAATAGATCGGGTGGAGCAGGGCTTTTGCAAAGTCAGGGACAAGCGCCCTGACTGACCTGAATTTGCTCCATACTGTGGGCGCTGGAGTGGCTGTGATCGGGAGAACAAGATCGGCTCATGGTGTCCCAACGGGACACCGCATACCAGCCCAGGGCAACGCCCTGGGTACAGTCAACCGTGTTCCCCGGCGTTCTGAAGGAACGCCGCATATTCTTGAA
>JBEIJP010000362.1:0-3997 GCA_040380245.1 Acidobacteriota bacterium
CTGGTATGCGGTGTCCCGTTGGGACACCGAAGGCAGATCTTGCTTTCCCGATGACAGGCACTCCAGCCCCTTACCTCATGCAGTCATAAAGGGTCGTTCAAGGTGCCTGCCCTTGACGTTGCAAAAGCCCTGCCGCCCCGGCCAGCCCCCTCTCAAACCGCCTTCTGCAGGATCAGCGCGTCCTCGACGTGGGGATGGCTATGGAGGGTGACGTGGACCGGGCAGCGCGTAGCAATGTACTGCAGCCGCTCGCGCTGCTCTTCGGTCAGATCGCCGGTGATGGTGATCAGCCGGCTGATGTGATGAATCTGCTCTTTACCATCGATCTCTTCCGGCGTGCAGCCCTCGCAATCCTCCGGCTTGATCCGCTCGAAGGTGAGGTGGACGTCGATCGCCTCGACGGGCAGCTGCTTGCGGTCGATGTACATCTTGAGCGTCATCGCCGTGCAGGCCCCCAGACTCGAGAGCAGCAGCTCGTACGGCGACATCCCCGTCTCTGTCCCGCCGAGCGAGACGGGCTCGTCGGCCAGGAGCGTCTGCTTCCCGGCGGTGATCACCGTTTGAAACCCCTCGCGCGGGTTCATCCGCACTTTGACTTCCGTGGATGCCATCTCGTCCTCTCCTTCTGGTTGGCGCCGTGTCGGGGCAGGGTCAGACGATCCAGCCCCCACCGACGACGATCTCTCCGTCATAGAAGACGGCCGCCTGCCCGGGGCTGATCGCCCGTTGCGGCTGGTCGAAGTGGACCTCGACGCTGCCATCCTCGCGCGGATGGAGCGTCGCCGCCGCCTCCTCGGCCCGCGACCGGATCTTGGCCGTCACCCGCAAGGGGGCCTCCAGCGCGGCGATGGCGATCCAGTTGACCCGGCCGACGACCATGGCCGGCCGCATGAGGTCCTCTTTCGAACCAACGACGATGCGATTGGCGGCGGCGTCGATCCGCACGACATAGAGCGGTTCACTCGCGGCGAGTCCCAGGCTGCGCCGCTGTCCCACCGTGTAGCGATGGATCCCCTGGTGCTGCCCGAGCACCTCCCCGCGGGTCGAGACGATCTCGCCCGGCACCAGCCGCGAGGGGTCGAGCGCCGGGCTCCCACTCGGGAGGATGGGGAGCGATCGGCCCGCCGCCCGCTGCTCCTGCTCCTCGTCGAGGTAGCGCTCGATGAAACGGCTGTAGTTCCCATCGGGGATGAAGCAGATCTCCTGGCTCTCCGGCTTCTGCGCCGTCGGCAGCCCGGCCGCCTCGGCCAGCTCCCGCACCTCCTGCTTGCTCATCTCGCCCAGCGGAAACGCGGCGTAACTCAACTGCTCCTGCGTCAATTCGAAGAGGAAGTAGGACTGGTCCTTCTCGCGATTGACTGCCCGTAAGAGCAGCCAGCGCTGGCGCGCCTCGTCCCATCTCACCCGGGCGTAGTGGCCCGTCGCGACTTTTTCCGCCTCGGCCGTTTTGGCCAGCTCGACCAGCTTGTCGAACTTCAGAAAGGAGTTGCAGGCGACGCACGGGCTGGGCGTCAATCCCTCCAGGTAGTTGGTGACGAACGGGCGGACCACATCGCGCTCGAACTCCGCCTCGAGGTTGACGACATAGAACGGGAAGTCGAGTTTGGCGGCGACCGTGCGCGCGTCATACAGGTCGTCGAGCGAGCAGCAGCGCGAGGGGAGCGGCTCCCCGTCCGGCCCGACATTGATCCGTCGCTGATTCCACAGCTGCATCGAGAACCCGACCAGCGGCACACCCTGCTGCTTGAGCAGCGCCGCCGCCGCTGAACTGTCGACGCCTCCGCTCATGGCTACTGCGATCATCTGACTCCTCTCCTGACTCCTCTCCGGAGGGCTTGGCGCAACCGACGCCTCGTCTCTCTCCCTGACAAACCGACCATCGGGATGGTACACTTTCGCCCGGTGAAGATCCAAACGGGGCGAGCGGGAGACAATGGTGGAGCCTCCTCCGCGTTCCAATGAACCAGCGTCGCAACAGGCAGTCGCGAAACGACAGCGATGATCAGCGGGGGAGGCCGCCAGGCCCGGTCTGGACCGCCCTCTTCCCCGGCGGACGGAAAACAACGATGACCCAATCAAAGATCGACCGGACGATTGTTCGGGAACAACCCATCGAGAAGTATCGCCTGACCAGTGAGCCCTTCTACCTCAACGTGCGCGATGAGACCGCGATCTTCGAGACCGCCTACCAGGCCAAACTGCCGGTCATGCTCAAAGGCCCGACGGGCTGCGGCAAGACCCGCTTTGTCCAGGCGATGGCGTGGCGGCTCGGTCGCCCGCTGATCACCGTCGCGTGCCACGAAGACCTCTCGGCGACCGATCTGGTCGGCCGCTTCCTCCTCGAAGGCGACGAGACCGTCTGGCACGATGGCCCGCTGACCACCGCCGTTCGCCACGGCGCGATCTGCTACCTCGACGAAGTGGTCGAAGCGCGCAAGGACACGATCGTTCTCATCCACCCGCTGACCGACGACCGGCGCATCCTTCCGATCGAGAAGCTGGGGATCCTCCTCAACGCCCCCGACGACTTCATGCTGGTCATCTCCTACAACCCCGGGTACCAGAGCGTCCTCAAGGACCTCAAGCAATCGACCCGCCAGCGGTTTCTCTCGCTCGAATTTGACTATCCGCCGGTCGACGCCGAGACGACGATCGTCGCCCACGAAGGGGGTGTTTCGGAAGACGCCGCCCGCGACCTTGTCCGGATCGGCGAGAAGGTGCGCAACCTCAAGGGCCACGGCCTGGAAGAGGGCGTCTCGACCCGCCTGCTGGTCTATGCCGCGCAGCTGATGGCCCGCGGCGTATCGCCCGTCACCGCCTGCGAGGTTGCCCTCGCCAGCCCGATCACCGACGATCCAGACCTCCAACGGGGCATCCGCGAAATCGTCACCACCATTCTGTGATTCCCCCTCCGGTGGCAGGGAAGAGGAGCGCTGGCCGGGAACTCCGGCAGCTGTGAGTGCACCATGACCGATGAGCAGAGAGGAAGCGGGTCCGGGCCCAGCCTGCGCGAGGTGGCCGGACGCAAAGTGGAGGGCATCGCCCGCAAGGTCGGCCTGACGCCGGTCGATCGGGGCTGGGTCACCCTCGACGTCGGGGCGACCCTCTTCAGCCTCTCTCCGAAGCTGGTCGTCGACTTCTTCAAGGCCGTCCGCGAGGTTGACCCTCAGCTGGAGAACGGGGACCTGCGCGCCTGGGCTGAGCTCGGCCGTCGGATCGCCCAGCACAGCCCGGATGAGGCGGCCGAGTTCTTTCACGACTCGGCCAGTATCCTCAAGTCGCTCTCCCCGCCCCTGCGGACGCAGCTGATCGCGCTCGCCTCGCGCCAGATCGTCCTCTCCCCGGCCGCCGCCCTCGCCACCTTCCGCCAGGCGCCGCAGTGGGTCCGCTCGCTCGGGGAGGAGTCCGCTGCCGCGCGCATCCTGGCGATCGCCGTCGAGGTCGCCCATCGCTCCGTCAAGCACAGCGCCGAGGTCCTCGCCGCCGCCCCGCTCGCCCTCGCTGCGCTCCAGCAGCTGGAAGGGGAGGGGCGCGACGAGGCGATCGACGCCACCCTCTCCCTCGCCGAGCACTTCGCGCAGCGCACCGGCGCCACCGCGGCAGAGTTTCTGACGGCCGTCGGCGAGGGGCTCGCCTTCCTTGGCCGCACCGAGGTCATGGTCGAGCTTTGCCAGCAGACCCGGATCTTCCTCGAACGGGGCGGCGCGACCGCGCTCCAGTATTTCCGCTCCGCCCGGGCCGTGCTCGAAAAGGCCGGCGTCGAGAGCTTCGTCACCTGGAATCGGGTGACCCACCAGGTGGTCGTCGAAGGCAACGCCATCGTCTACGATTTCCTCAAGCTGACCCCGAAGGTCATTGCCGCCATCGCCGCGACCCAGCGCCTGCGCACCCCCGAACGCGTCGAAGCCGTCCTGTGCCTCGTCGAGGAGCTGGTCGCTCTCAATGTCCACGTCGCCCTCGAATGCTTCAAGAGCAGCCCGCGGGCGCGCGCCGCGAC
>JBEIJP010000363.1:0-3996 GCA_040380245.1 Acidobacteriota bacterium
CATCAACCCGATCAGCCCTTCGGGACGGGCGACGACTGCCACCTCCCCGAGCGCTTCCGTGATCTCGACAACCGTCTCCGCGAACCGCGTTCCCAGTGGTGACGCATCGATGTACCGCGGCACGATCTTTCTGCTGCCTGTCTCCTCTGCCATGACTGCGCATCCCCTCTCTCGGGAGGTCAATTGAGCTCCCGAGCCCCAAACTCCAACCTGCGTCAAACCTGCCCTGAACCTGGTCCAAATGCGGACTACGCGAGTTGGACCATCGTCCGCACCGGCTCTTCCGTGAAGACCTTCTCGCGCTCGATCTTCTCCTGCAACTTCATGATCGCCCAGATGAGCCCTTCCGGTCGCGGAGGGCAACCCGGCACGAAGACGTCGACCGGAACCACCTTGTCGACTCCCTGCACAATCGCGTAGTTGTTGAAGACCCCGCCGGCGGAAGCGCAGACACCCATCGAGATGACCCACTTCGGCTCCGGCATCTGGTCGTAAATGCGACGCAGCACCGGGGCCATCTTGATCGAGACCCGCCCAGCGACGATCATCACGTCCGCCTGTCGCGGGCTCGCCCGGAAGACCTCCGCCCCGAAGCGGGCGACATCATGCCGAGGATCGGTCATCGCCATCATCTCGATCGCACAGCACGCCAACCCGAAGGTGGCGGGCCAGATCGACGACTTCCGCGCCCAATTGACCAGCGAATCGAGCCGCGTGGTCAGGACATCCGGTAGAACTTCACCTATCTTTGTCTCAAGACCCATTGCTGAACTCCTTTCACTACTCTGCAGATCACTTCTCTGCTGGCGTCACGACCTAGCCCCGATTCCACTCGAAGAGCCCTTTCTTCCAGACATAGATGTAGCCAACAAAGAGCACAGTCAGGAAGATGATCATCTCGAAGAAGACGAAGGGGCGGGAGAGGCGTGTCACCAGGTCACGGAAGACAACGGCCCAGGGAAGAAGGAAGATGGCCTCGATGTCGAAGAGGATGAAGAGCATGGCCACAAGGTAGAACTTGACGGAGAAGCGCTGGTGGGCCGATCCCACCGGGTCCATTCCGCACTCGTAGGGCATCAGCTTCTCACGCGTGTCCCGCCTTCGGCCGATGACGTGAGACAGGACGATGTTGGTCACCGCGAACCCGAGGACAAAGACAAAGACCACCAGAATCGGAAGATACTCTTTCATCGCCTGCTCCCCTCAACTTCACCGCCGGCTGACCCAGACAGGCCATCCATCGGCCATCCGTTGCGCTGGCCGTGTGGACCAGCTGTCTATCTGTTCTCTTCTCTCAGGGCGTTTTCGCAGGGCGTTCTCTGAGAACGTCCTCCAGCGTCGCCGGCGTCCCCCTCACCTCCAGATCGAGATGCCCCGACGTGCTTGCCGTGAAGCCGAACATCCGGGCGAGCCTGCTGGCGCTCTCGTTTCCGGCCCAGCCGCGCGATCATCGATCCTCCGGAACCGACCCGAACCGGTCCCGAGTCCACCCATCAGCGTCACCCCGAAGAGTAGGGCCAGGGCAGATCGTCTCGTGTAAAGAAGGGCAAACCGCACACATCCCCAATCTGTTCGGGGAGGGAGCACGCTTCACCACCACTAGTTGGGGACGTGAGGGGGAAGTGCGCTTCACAAGATTGAGAATCTTAGTACAATCGCCCCGGCCTTGCAAGGTTGGGCAGGGAGCGGGGGGAGAAAGTCACCGTGGATGGCGGACAGATCAGATCCGCCATCCACGTGCGATCGGACGCCTCACAGATAGGAGCCACCGGTGACGAGCAGGACGTGGCCCGTGACATAGTCGGAGAGGGGCGAGGCGAGAAAGAGGACCGGTCCAGCGGCCTCCTCCGGAGTCCCGGCGCGTCCGAGCGGAATGAACTGTTGCGCGAGCTGGCGCATACTCTCGGGAATGCCGAGCTGGATGGCGTTCTCGCCGATCTGGGCGACGGGCTGGGCCTCTTTGGCCGCGGTCAACCGGGTCTCGATGAAACCATATGCGACGGCGTTGACGTTGATGCTGAAACGTCCCCACTCCTTGGCCAGGGTCTTGGTGACTCCGACAATGCCCATCTTGCCGGCGGCATAATTGATCTGACCGGGATTGCCGGCGACGCCGGAGGTTGAGGAGACATTGATGATCTTGCGGTGGACCCGGCGGCCTTCGGCCAGCTCGCGCTTGGCGACCTCGCGCATGTAGGGGGTCGCGGCACGAATGATGCGGAAAGGGGCCGTCAGGTGAACGGCGAGCATGGCCTCCCACATCTCATCGGTGACGTTCTGAACCACTCCGTCCCAGGTATACCCGGCGTTGTTGACGACAATATCGAGTTGGCCGAACGATTCGACACAGGTGGCCACCACCCGATCGGCGAAGTCCGGCGAGGTGACATCCCCGGAACAGACCGCGGCTCGTCCGCCGGCGGCGCGAATCTCCCCGGCGACGCCCTCCGCGACCTCACCGTCCAGATCGTTGACCACTACCGCCGCCCCGTGTTGGGCAAAAAGCAGGGCGACAGCACGGCCAATGCCCCGCCCCGAACCTGTCACAATCGCCGCCTTCCCCGTCAAGAGTTGCATCTCGATCCTCCTGCCGAACCGTGAGCCGGCCCGGTCGCTGCCATGTGTCGCTGCCATATGTGGATATTCTACTCGAATCGCACTGAGCCCTATCAGAATCGACCGACCCGTGCCTCCCCTGCCCCCAATGGTTGGCGAGGGGAGCCATCGACCGCGAAAACCGATGGAGTCCAGAACCAGATGATTCGTACCACAGAGACCCGCCCCCGGGCAATCGGGCCCAGGGGGGGAGATGCCGGTTCTTGACACTCTTTCAAAACGGGTGATACTTTTTCATCGCTACTGCCTGGCGAACGAGTCAGGGACCAGGGTGAGGTCTAAAAACGAATATAGCTCTTGTAGAACGAATATAGCTCTTGTAGAGATAGAAGGCGAGGTATGCCGAGAGGGTCGACCGAGGCGGGAGAGTGGCTCGATCAGCGCAGCCAGGAGATGCTGGCGCTGCTGATCCGCACGCACATTGCCACCGGAGAACCGGTCGGATCCCGGACGATCTCACGCCTGACCCGGGAAGGCCTCTCGCCGGCGACCGTGCGCAACATCATCTCGGACCTCGAAGCCGCCGGATACCTCGAATCGCCGCACACGTCGGCCGGGCGAGTCCCAAGCGACAAAGGGTATCGCTTCTTCGTCGACCACATGCTCGATCAACCGTCGCTCCCCGCCTCGGAGGAGAGCGAGATCCAGATGCTGATCACCGGCGAGCACTGGCCGAGCGCGGACCATCTGCTGGCGCGCGCCTCGCACCTCCTCTCCCGAATCTCCCATCACGTCGGCATCGTCATCTCGCCAAATGTGACGAGCGATGTCATCCAGCACATCGACTTCGTCCGGGTGGGAGACGGGCGGATCCTCGTCATCACCGTGACCAAGCCCGGTATCGTCCAGGATCGGTTGGTGCGAATCGATGAAGACCTGACGCAGGACGAGCTCAACCGGACGGCCAACTACGTCAACACCCACTTTGCCGGCATGAGCCTCGCCGAACTCAAGGCGGCGCTGGTCAAGCGGCTCGTGGAGGAGCGGGCGGCCTACGATCGGCTGCTCCAGAACGCGGCGCTCCTCTGCCAGCAGAGCCTGCGGGAGAATGGGCAGGGGGAGCCCGAGGTCTTTGTCGACGGGGCCTCGACCATTGTCAGCCAGCCCGACTTCGCCAACATCGAAGAGATGCGGGAGCTGCTGCGCGTCTTCGAGGAGAAGAGCCGCCTGGTCAAGATTCTCCACGAGTGCCTCGACACGACGCGAGGCCAGTCGGTCATCATCCGGATCGGCAGCGAGAACAGCCTGCCGAGCCTGCACGGGTGCACCGTCATCACGTCCTACTACGGCAATGGCGACCGGATCATCGGGAGTCTCGGAGTCGTCGGCCCGGTCCGGATGGAGTATGCCCGCACGATCGGAGTCGTTCACACCGTCGCG
>JBEIJP010000364.1:0-3995 GCA_040380245.1 Acidobacteriota bacterium
CGAGGGGGAGCGGGTGGAAGCGGATGTCGCGCAGATCCGGCGGGACTTCCCGGGGAGGCGGCAGCGCCACTGCCCGCTCGGCCGCGTAGCGATCCCGCATCGAGGGCGAGATCGGCGCGCAATTGAAGAGGGCATCGTCGATCCGACCTCCGCGCAGGTAGCCAAGCAGTGCCCGGACGTGATCGATCGCCGACATTGCGTCCGTCTCGTCATATTCGGTCATGGCGTTGCAGATATAGATCTTACGGGCAGGGCTCGCGGCGATCGCCTCGGCCATCCCGGGGGTGACGAGGTGGGTGATGACGCTCGTGAAGAGCGAGCCGGGCCCCAGGGTGATCAGGTCGGCGGCGCGAATCGCCTCGATTGCGGCCGGAAGCGGCTCGGCATCCGGCGGCGACAGCCGGAGGTCCTCGATTGGTCCCTGCTGCGACTTGATGGCGATCTGGCCGACCACCCACCGTTCTCCAATCCGCGCTTCCAGCTCAACCGGCGAGAGCGTCGAGGGCAGGACCCGTGACTCCACTCCCAGGAGAGACCGTGCCGCCTCGATCCCCGCCAGGAAGTCTCCCCCCTCCAACTGGCTCAAGGCGAGCAACAGCAGATTGCCCAGCGCGTGACCTCCCAGTCCCCCCTCACCCGGAAATCGGTGGTTGAAGAGCGCTGCCAACCGATCCTCTGCCCGGGCCAGCGCGACCAGACAGTTTCGGATGTCTCCCGGCGGGGGAACCCCGAACTCCGCCCGAACCCGACCCGAACTGCGCCCATTGTCCGTCATCGCGACGATCGCCGTCACGGCAAACTCGGAGGCGGATCCAATCCCGCGCAGCAGCGTCGAGAGCCCGGTCCCCCCTCCAATCGCGGCTACGCGGATCGGCCGCGCATCCTGGACGCGAAGGGCGTTCTCTCTCAACCGGTTGATCTCCCTCTTCTCCTTCATCCCGTCTTCTTATCTCAGATCTAACCGACCAGTTCTTTTTAGGACTTACAGGAGTCGCCAGTGGAGGCTGGTCGGTGTGGGCAGGATGGGGTATTGACGCACGAAGGCGTCAGCCGCAGCCGTTCCACCGGCTCTCCCCCGATCAAGTGGCGCTCGATGATCTCTGGAATATCCTCCGGGGTGACCTGCCCGTACCAGACTCCCTCCGGATAGACGACGACGGTCGGACCGTGCTCGCACTGGTCGAGACACCCAGCCCGATTGGCCCGGATCTCTCCCTTCAACCCACGTGCCGCCAGCTCCCGCTTCCACTGAATCTGGAGGCTTCCCAAGCCGTCGGGATCGCAAGACCCTCGTGGGTTTCCCGCTGGTCGCTGGTTGGTGCAAATGAAGAGATGATGCTCGAAGTTGGCCATGGCGATCTCCTTGCTATAACGAGTCGATAAATGGGGCATATCGTCTCATAAACTGGCCGCGAAGGGAATTGTCTCGATCTCTCCCATTCTTCTTTGGAAAATTCCTGATTTTCCTTTGCAACACGAAACGCCCGCCAGCGTTCATGGGGCACGAGAGGCAGGTAGCGATGGGCCTCCCAGAGACTCCGACGACGACCGATTGGTCCCGGGAGGAGCCGGGAGCCATCAGAACTCAAGCACTAGTCGGGCACAAGATCGAAATTCAAGAGAGGGAGGAGAGACTGGAATGATCAGATTGACCGCCGAGACACTCCGAATGATCAACAGCCTTCCCACAGAGAAGAGGGAGAAGGTCGACGCCATTGTCCGCCGGCACATTCGTGCCTGTCGCAAGAACGGGTTCTTGCCGGAGAGCCTGGAAAGAGTCTTCATCGAAGCGATCGAGATGATCGAGCTTCAGGAGCGATTCCCGGAACCACCGGTTGTCGAGCCCCCCCGTGACTGGGAGCCGTTCCGGCAGTACGACCAGTACATCAGTCCCCGCGCCGCCTGAGCGTAGGGCAGGGGCTCCACTCCGACCCAAGAACCCCGAGTCAAAGCCGCGCCTTTGGTCGCGGCGGTGGGCGGTCAGCGGGCTGGCCGCCCTCCGCCATTCTGGGCCCTCCGGAACGCTCTTCTGCAGGCAACCAATCCCTGCCCAGTCGACAAGTTGCGGAAGGGTCGGTATAATCCGCAATCTTACGAACTATCTTGTCTCTCTTGGAATTCTCCAGTGGGATTGCAAGCGGGATTGTCGGGTCAGCGGGAATCATTCTCCCGTCCGAATTGGCGGCGCCGCCCCCGAGCACTGAGCCGATCATTATGACCCCAAAAGAGAACCGGAAGATCGGGACCCGCCGTCGACCGGGAAGCGTCGTCAGCGAGATGGGGGAACAGCTGAATCGGAGAAGATCTCCCCGATCGAAATTAGCCAGGTAAGGAGTGAGAGCGCGTGAAAAGAGCCCTTCTGTGGAGTTTCCTCATCGGTATGGCCTATGTCCTGAACGGTCTTCCCGTGACCCAGGCGAGTATGTCCGTTCAACAGGCGGTGACCGAGGAGGTTGTGATCGTCCCCTTGCCTGTCCCGACCAATCTCATTGGAACCAATGTTCGCGGCGCGAGCAATGACGGCAAGCGACTGGTCTTCGAATCGATCAACGACTACAACGGCAACAACGTCGACAGCAACACCGAGATCTGGGTCTACGATGTCGACTCCCGCGGGATCATTCAGATCACCAACACCGCCGACCTCCGCGATCCCAGCAACAATACGAAAGTGCTCCTGGAGATCCTCAACACCACACCGGTGATCAGTGGCGACGGGACCCGGATCGCATTCATCTCGAACGCTTCCTTGACGGGGACCGACAGCAACGCGGATGGCAACTACGAGATCTACGTCGCAGATCTGCCGCGTGGCTCGACCACGCCGACGATCCGCCGGGTCACCGATACGGGAGCGGACTTCGAGGGGGAGGCGGTCAAGGCGATCGTCACCAACTATGCCCCGACGATCAGCGACGATGGCCAGGTGGTCGCTTTTCTCTCCACCCGCAAGTTCTTTCGTCCGGTCACTAATGGGCCGGCCTCCTTCACCGCCCTCAACGAGGGGCCGCAGAACGCGGCTCCCGATGGGAACGCCGAAGTCCTGACCTATCATTTCTCGACGCGGCAGTACAACCAGGTGACGGCGACACGAGATGCCGACGCGACGGCCAACTTTACCGTTCGGGGATTCAACACCAATCCAATCCTCAGCGGCAATGGCCAGGCCCTGGTCTTCCTCTCCGGCTTCAACTTCCCTGGGGCCAGCGCCAACAAGAACGCCGACTTCAATGGCGAGTTGTTCCTTCACCGGCTGGGTGACCCGGTCAACCGCGTACGGCAGGTGACTGAGACGAACGGACGCTCGGTCATTCCCTTCAACGGTCCGGAGAATGTGCTCGTCGCCGCGACCAAACCGCTCAATTTTGACGGCACCAGGCTGGTCTTCGAGTCGTCCGGCGACTTTGTCGGCCGGAACGCCGACAAGACTCGGGAGCTCTACCTGGCCGATTTGAGCGGACCGACGAATGTCTTTCGACAGATCACCAGTCAGGAGACGGTCGATATCGCCAGGAACGACTTCAACTTTCAGCCGAGCATCAACGCCCCTGGGACGCACATCGTCTTCGCTTCGACGCTCAATCTCGTTCCCGCCGCGACCAGCGGCGTCAAGACGGACAACGCCGATGGGAGCCGCGAGATCTTTCGCTACACCATCGCCGATCAGAAGTTTCGGCAGATGACCTACACACCGCTCTCCGAGCAATATGCCGACCAGCGGCAGAATCAGACCAGTTCGTATCTCAACAACGCCGGGGATCTCGCCACCTTCAGCTACGACACCCGATCGATCTACACGACCGGGGCGATTGTCATCGACATCTTCCAGGCACTGGTCCGACCCGTGACGGCGACCAGCACGGACGAGGTCAAGATGGTCAATTCGGCGAGCTTCGACGACAAGCTGGTCGCCCGTGGCTCCCTGGTGACAATCTTTGGCAAAGGGCTTTCGCCGGCCATTGCGCAGACGCCGAGTACGAACCTGCCTTTCGACC
>JBEIJP010000365.1:0-3995 GCA_040380245.1 Acidobacteriota bacterium
GGTTGGGAGCTCGAAATCGTGTAGTTGTATCCCATCGACCCGAGGTTCTCGACCGAGACGGGAAGATAGAAGATCGCGTAGCCACCGCGCACGACCGTCTTTTGATTCAACTGGTAGGAGAACCCGATGCGCGGGGCAAACCGTTTCCGGTCGGCCTTCCACTCCGCTTCCCCCTTCTCGACGAACCGCAGGCTTCCGTAGACATCACGTCCCAGCCGATCCTTGACGGCCGCGCTGATCGGCGAGAGCGCCTGGAAGTCGAAGGTCGTCAACCGGCCGTGGGTCTCTTCCGTCCCCGTCTCGAGGTCCCAGCGCAGTCCGAGGTTGAAGGTCAGCTTCCGCGTGACGCGCCAATCGTCCTGGACGAAGCCGGCGAGGTAGTGGTGGAAGATGGTCACCGGCGTGCCGTACTCGAAGATCGCGCTCGATTGCGCGCCGAGCAGGAAGGAGGCGAGCCCTAGCCCCTGTGTCGGTGAACCCACATTCGGATTCTGTTGGGTATACCCCTGCGTGAAGCTGAAGTTGCCCGTCGTGTCGAAGACCTGGAAGGGGAAGAACCGCAGCAGCCGGTACTCGAAGCCGGTCCGGATCGTGTGTCCCCCCACCACCTTGGTGACGGTGTCGGCGATGGTGGTCGTGTCCCGCGGTTGATTGTTGAACCCGCGCGAACCGAGGGAGGAGTAGTTGAAGCCGTTGCCGCTGACGTTGAAGGTCGGAAACTGCAGAATGGCGGCGTTGTCCTTGAGGTAGGCCGGCAGCCCGAGCTGTGTCGGATCGTAGCCCACCGCGAAGGGGATCTGGTTGGCGTGCGATCGCACGTAGCCATAGCGAAAGTTATTGACCAGACTCTGGTTGATCGCGTAGGTGTGATTGATCACCGCGTGGGTGAAGCGATCGACGATCACTCGACCACTCGAGGCGACGTTCTGAAATGGGTTGTAGAGCTCGTCGTCGCGCCGGACGTAGGTGTAGCGGAGGAAGAGATTCTGCTTCGAGGTCAGCGTGTGATCCAGCCGCAGCGAGTAGAAGTTGAGGTCGAGGATGTTGGTGCCGGCGGCGACGAAGTTGTTCGATCCTGACGCGTCGTCGGGCGTTCGATTGGGCAGCGGGAAGAACCGCAGCGCCGCGAGGGCGACTGGATCACAGAAGGGCCTGTTCGTCGCCGGATTGACGGCGGTGCAATTGATCCTGTTGTTGGGAAACTGATCCCGGGTGAATTGGGTCGTCGAACCGGCGGCCAGCCTGGTCGACCACGGATTGAAGATGTTGATCAGTGCACCCGCCCGGTTCCGCGTCTCCGAGAAATCGCCCGTCCGTTGTCGCTCGGTTGGCACGGTGAAGAGCCCCTCGAATGGGTCGCGGTTGCGTCGCCCTTCGTAGTTGAAGAAGAAGAACGTCTTCTGCTTGCCATTGTAGAGCCCCGGGATGCGCACCGGTCCGCTGAGATCTGTCCCGAAGTGGTTGCGCCGGTTGGTGACCCGCGTCACCCGATTGCGATTGTTCGACCAGGTGTTGGCGTTGAGCGCGCTGTTCTGATGAAAGTTGAAGAACGATCCGTGATAGACATTTCCGCCAGGGCGGGTAGCGTAGCTGACCACACCGCCTCCCGCGCGGCCATATTCCGCGGAGACGGCCCCACTGAGGATCTTGAACTCCTGGACAGACCGCGCCGGCGGCGTCGCCCCGACGCCATTGAAGTCGCCGATCGTGTTGGCCACGCCATCGACCAGCACATCGTTGGTCGAGGCCCGTCCCCCATTGACCGAGAAGTTCGAGTCGAAGAAGCTGCGGTTGCCGATCAGCCCGACCGCCGAGGGGTTCGATGGATTGCCGGAGACGACTCCCGGCGTAATCTGGACCAGCTGCATGACGTTCTGATCGACCAACGGCAGGTCTTCGATCAGCTTCTGTTCGACGGTCTGGTCGACCGATGACTGGTCTGTCTGGAGGAGCAGGGCTCCAGCCGCCACTTCCACCACCTGCTCGGTTCCGCTCACTGCCAGCTGTAAGGGAACCTGTGCCGTCTGGTTGATCTCCAGCCGGATCCCGCTCTTGGTCAACCGACCAAAGCCTGTCGCCGTGGCGGCTACCGTGTAGCTGCCCGGAAGGAGGGCTGGCACAACATAGACGCCCTCTCCGCTCGCCTGCACCGTCACCGTGGCCGTGGTGAGCGTATTGGTCACTGTCACGCTCGCCCCGGGGATCACCGCCCCTGTTGGATCGGTCACCGTTCCGGTAATCGTCCCGGTCGTGCTCTGAGCCTTGACCACGGCCAGGCTAAGGAACACCCAGACCGTGTGCCATACCAGTACACTTATTGTTCGCTTCATTACTCGCCTCCACTCGCTTTCTCAAATGGTCCCCGCCTCTACCGGTTATTCATTCGGTTCGACGATATTGAATCACTGGTAGACGCTCTCGATCGAACCGGGCGTTCCGGCACGATTCTCTCTGAATCTGATCATTTTATTGAGATATAGTAGCTTTTAACACCGCAGAGTAAACTCTGCCGCAGTTAATAATCAAGCGTTTGCTGGAGACGAGAGGCAGTGGGGAAAGGGAAGGGCTATTGACAGGGCTCGGAACGGCTGCCACCCTATCCCCGGCACTGTTGGGGCGGCAGGGGCTATCACGGGCGAAGAGGAGAGTGGGATGATCGAACTGCGCAGAGTTTCGCGAAGATACGGAGAGACGGGGGCGGTGCAGGCCCTGGCGGAGATCGACCTGGTCGTGCCGAGCGGGGAACGGGTCGCGGTGATGGGACCCTCGGGGTCAGGGAAGTCGACACTGCTCAACCTGGTCTGTGGGTTGGACACGCCGAGCGGAGGAGAGATCCTGCTCGACGGGGTCTCGCTGGCGGGCTTGGATGACGACGCACGGACGAGGCTTCGCCGGGAGAAGATCGGGATGATCTTCCAGACGTTCAACCTCCTGCCGACGTTGACGGCGCTGGAGAATGTCGCCCTGCCCCTGCGGTTGCAGGGGATTGGGCGCGGAGAGGCGGAGGGTCGCGCCGGCGAGATGCTTGGGCAGGTCGGGTTGGCGGGGCGAAGTACGCACCGGCCGGACCAGCTCTCCGGAGGAGAGCGGCAGCGGATCGCGATCGCGCGAGCGCTGATCTACCGTCCCCCGATCCTGCTGGCGGATGAGCCGACGGGGAACCTCGATTCGCACACCGGGGAGGAGATCCTGCTCTTGCTCGACGGACTGCACGGCCAGCTCGGAACGACGATGCTGCTGGTGACGCACAACGAGGAGGCGGCCCGCTACTGCGATCGGATTCTGCGGCTGCGGGACGGGCACGTTGTGCGGGAAGAGCGGGTTCAGCGCCCCGAGGAGGCTCGATGAGGGGCGCTCTCGGGCAGGTGATCCGTCGACAGTGGCAGTCGCACGGGCTGCGCACCGGGTTGACGATCCTGGGGATCGCGCTGGGGGTCGCCGTCCTCTTCGCGGTGCGGACGGCGAATCTGACGCTGATCCAATCGTTGACGGTGACGGTCGAGAAGCTGGCGGGGAAGGCGACGCTGCAGATCGTCGGGGCGGAGGGAGGCTTTCCAGAGTCCGTCTGGGATACCGTGCGCGACACGCCCGGCGTACGGATCGCACAGCCAGTCATCGAGGTGCTGGCCAACACGGCCTTTCCGGACGAAGGCAATCTGCTGATCGTCGGCGTCGACATGCTCGGCGACAGGGAGTTGCGCGAGTACCAGTTCGACGAAGAGTCGAGCGAGATCGCCGATCCGCTGGTCGCCCTCGCCCAGCCCGATTCGATCCTGCTCTCGCGAAGCTTCGCCGAACGGCACGGGTTGCGGGAGGGAGACCGGTTGCCGCTCTTCACCTCGCAGGGGCGCCGTGAGTTTGTCGTGCGCGGCATCTTCCAGCCGAAGGGGATCGGCGAGATCTTTGACGGGCAGATCGCGGTGATGGACGTCTTCAACGCGCAGTTTGTCTTCAATCGCGGGCGGAATATTGACCGGATCGACCTGCTGCACGAC
>JBEIJP010000366.1:0-3984 GCA_040380245.1 Acidobacteriota bacterium
ACGAATTGACGTAACATAAATCATCATCTGAAATTGAAAACTGATGTCATTACTGTCGATCAATCGTCAACATTCGCCAATTCAATATGACAATTACCACAATATTACTGACTTCAACTGATCACTCTTCTGCTGAATCTCAGCACATTCCCTTTGAATCGATCAACAATTACGCATGAATTTGAAAATGAAAATCTACTCAACGAACTCAAAGAGATCAAATTATTGATCTATTGCAGAGTAGTAGTTGGAATGTTACTCGCCATTCTCCTTCTCAGAAATGCGTTTAATTGAAATGAAGATGAAAACCACTACCAAATAGAAAAAATGATCTTGAGATTAATGAACCAGGTTTATTCGTGCATTTCGCCTTTTGGTCAGGCGGATGGGACGACGGTGTTTTTGAATGTTGCTCAGCGATAGGCACAAGAGATGCAGAATCGTATGACGTGACGATGGAGAAGAGTCGAAAGGATCCAGGGTTTCAAATTCATCGCCCCTCATCTCCCTTTCGCGTCTTCGCGCCTTCGCGTGAGCCCTCTTCCCTCCTTCGATGACTCCCCGCTCAGTCCACGGGAGAGCAACAGACTTGGTCCGGCTTGGCGGAGGAGGGATAATGGGAGCCATCGCGACTGGCGGAGGGGGGAGCAGTTCTCTCCAGCCAGCCGCGCTGGTGTTGGATGTGCCGAGGACGCAGGAACGAATGAGGAGTCGACGAGAGAACCGTGGTCAGCCGTCTGCGGTGAGCATTCCCTTTGCGGGACTGGCGCCCCTTCTACAGGCCTGTGGTCGCCACGTCATGCTGCGCAGGCAACCCGAGTCGGATGGCTTTGAGGGGTTTGTCGATTTCGAGACTTCTCGTCGACTCGATCGCCGGCAGATCGAAGCCGACCTGCAAGCGCTGGGGCTCCATCGGATTCCTGCCGGCGACCAGGGACCCAAAGCCGAGACATTTTGCGGATGGGTTGGCTTTTTCGGCTACGAGTGGCTCTGCGCGCTGCAAGGGATCGAATGTCGTGCCCCGCGGGACATCGAGGGGGTTCCAGATGGACTCTTTGCCCGGCCAAACGTCCGATGGGTCATTCGCGACGACCGCGTCGACCTCTACGGGCAAGATCCGCGTCGGGTTGCCGAATGGTCAGAGAGGCTGGCGTCTCGCATGGCAGCGGAGAGAGCGCTGGTCGACTCCCCCGCAGGGTCTTCGCCAACGGTCAACTGCGACCTGGCCATGTATGAGCAGATGTTTGGGCAGGCCCAAGAGGCGCTGCGCAAGGGGGAGACCTATCAGATCAAGCTCTCGATCCGCCACCGCGCAGCGGCCCCGGATCCAGCGAGCGCCTTTGCCAGGCTGATGGAGCGCAACCCGGCACCGGAGGCCTTCTTCATACGGTGGGACGACTTTGCGCTCGTCAGCTGCTCTCCGGAAATGGTGATCGACCTGCGCGGCAAGACCCTGGCGACGCGACCGATCGGGGGCACCTTTCCGCGCGAGGCCGACATCGCTCCCGCGCAATTACGCTCGGCCTTTGCCGCGGATGGCAAGGAGAGCGCTGAACACAACATGCTGATCGACCTGGAGCGCAACGACCTCAACCGCGTCTGCAGGAGCGGCTCCGTGCAGATCACGCACCTGCGGGAGGTCGAAAGCTACGCGCACGTCCACCACCTGGTGACGCGCATCGCGGGGGAGATCCACCCCACCGTCAGCCAGGCAGACATCCTGCGGGCACTGCTGCCCGGCGGCTCGATTATTGGGTGTCCAAAGTACCGATCCATCGAGCTGATCGACCAGTGGGAACCTTCCTTTCGCGGCCCTTACACGGGATCGTTCGGCACCATCGCCGACGACGGGGACCTGCGCTTCAATCTGATCATTCGTACGCTCTTGATCCAGGGGCGGTATGGCTACGTCCAGGCTGGTGGCGGCATTGTCATCCAGTCCAACGCGGCCTACGAGTATCGTGAAAACCTCTTGAAGGGGCGAGCTTTGTTGGATTTGCTGGAAGTCACCGGGGACCTGGAGAACGGCCCTTCCGCCTGACGTTTGTATTCAAGCCCTTTCGACTTGCTTTGCCCAACCGCCAGGACCATTGGCGGAGAGAACGCGTGGAATTCCCGGCCGCCCTCTTGAGGTCCAGGGGCCATCGATGGCTTGCCAAAGGCGGGGCTCGACGGGTGGGAATGTCCTTGGGAGAGAAGACCCTGATCCTCTTCATAGACCATCGTGACTCCTTCTCCTGGAACCTGATCGCGCAACTGCGTGGCCTGGGGTTCGAGGTCGAGGTGCGTCAGAGCGAGGAGCTGGTCGTACCATTCGCTGAGGACGAGCTGAGAGGGAGGGAGGCGGTCGTCTTTTCCCCCGGACCAGGCCATCCGCGGGACTACCCCAACAGCCTCGCGCTCTATCATGCCGCCAAAGGACGACTGCCGATCATCGGGGTCTGTCTTGGTTTTCAGCTCATGCTCGAAGCCGAAGGGATTCAGGTCGGGCAGTTGCCGGAAATCCTGCACGGCGTGCAGACGCCGATCCGCATCGATCCGGAAGCCGCCGCCTACCGTGGGGTCTCCGGCAGGCCGCGCGTTGGCCGGTACCATTCGCTTGGCTTGCCGAAAGTCCAGCTGCCCGAGGGCTGGCAGGCGAGTGGATGGGATGCCGAGAGCGGCCGATTGTTGTCGTTTGAGAATCGACGGCTGCGCCTGTTTGGGTTTCAATACCATCCCGACTCCTTCCTGACGCCAGAGGGCAATCGCATCCTGGGCAACACGCTGCGCGACGGCTTGGCGAATGAGGGGGCTCCTGGCGTGGTCCTGGGCAACCTCTGGGAACGCGCGGGGGTCTTCACCACCCTGCGGGTGAGCATCCGCCAGGAGGCGTCAGGAAAGGTGGCAACGCTCTGGTTCCCCAACGCCCACGGACGCCGCATGCAACGCGATCTCACCGCGCTCGAGTTGGACCAAGAAGACCCGTGGCGGCGGCAGAGCCAGTTCATCGACGCCACCCGTTCGATCGCCACGTCGCTGGCGCCCGGCGAATGGCTGGTGCGTTGGTCGTGCGCCCCACCAGAGAAGGCCATCGAAGCGCGCCGATGGAGTCCGGGAGATCCAACCCTGACAGCCAAGTGCTGGCCATATGTGCGGCGCCACCCGGCGCACAAGCACCTCTCCTACAGTGATCTGCTCGCGAAATTGCGGGAGGTCGATCGGCAGAGCACCGAAGTGTTGCTGGTGCATCCCGAGAAGGGGTTGCTGCTGGAGGGGATCACCTGTAACCTCCTTTGTGTTGAGCAAGGCCGCTGGGTCACGCCGGCGGAGGACTGCTTGCCGGGCCTTAGCCTCGGCCTGCTGGAGACAAACCTTCCCGCTGGACGAACCATCTCACGTGCCCCGATCCCCATCGATCAGATCAATCGTTTCGATGCCATCTATGCCTGCGGGACTGGACGCGGTGTAATCCCAATCGTCCGCATCCCGGAACTGGGGTGGGAGCAGCGCGACGACTCCCTGACCGACCTCCTCCAGGAGGCGTATCGATCGCTCATCCGATCAACGGACGACCGGATCGAACTCCCTCTCGACTGACCCCCTCTTTCCCGATATATTTCATTGCCAGAAAGGGAGTGAAGCGGATAATCTGCCACTCTGTGGAGATGAGAAGATCGTTTGGAGGAGATCATGGCGGGAAGCAGCTTATTGATGTTGATCGACGATATCGCGACGATTCTCGACGATGTCTCGGTGATGGCGAAGGTGGCGACGAAGAAGACGGCGGGGGTGCTGGGCGATGACCTGGCGCTCAACGCCGAGCAGGTCTCCGGGGTACGGGCGGACCGGGAGCTGCCGGTCGTCTGGGAGGTAGCCAAGGGATCGATGGTCAACAAAGTGATCCTCGTCCCCACGGCGCTGGCGATCTCGGCCTTCTCGCCGCCACTGATCTTTCCCTTGCTGATGGTGGGCGGGGCGTTTCTTTGCTACGAGGGGGTCGAG
>JBEIJP010000367.1:0-3980 GCA_040380245.1 Acidobacteriota bacterium
CGGGACGCCTGGACGCTGCCGCTGACGCGGCTCTACCGAGTGGCCATGACGGGCGGGCCCGCCGAGGCGCTCCCGATGCCCGAATCGGGAGCGGGAGAGTACTCGCCCGACGGGCGGCAGGTCGTCTACTCTCCGCGGGCACGCGACTTCCGGTCCGAGAAGCGCTATGGCGGCGGGCAGGCCAACGATCTCTTCGTCTTCGACCTGCGGACGCGGGCGGTCCGTCGTCTGACAGACCATCCCCGGGCCGACCGGGATCCGATGTGGATCGGGCAGACGGTCTATTTCACCTCCGACCGGGATGGCACGTTCAACCTCTACGCCTACGACCTGCGGACCTCCCGGACGACGCCGCTGACGACGGAGAAGGTCTGGGACATCCGCTGGCCCTCCTCGGACCAGCAGGGACGGATCGTCTACGAGTTGAACGGCCAGCTTCAAGTCTATGACATCAGCAAAAAGCAGAGCCGGCCGATCGTCGTCGAGGTGCCGGACGAGGGACTGGCGCGCCGTCCCGCGCGGATCTCCGTGGCGGGGCAGATCACCCACCTCGGGCTGAGCCCGAAGGGCGAGCGGGCGATCCTCGCGGCGCGCGGGGATCTCTTCAGCGTCCCGATCGAGAAGGGGGAGACGCGCAACCTGACCAACTCTTCCGGAGCGCACGACAAGTGGCCGACCTGGTCGCCGGACGGCTCGCGGATCGCGTTCATCTCGGATCGGAGCGGGGAGGAGGAGCTCTGGGTGGTCGCCCAGGATGGGTTGACACCGCCGGAGCAATGGACGAAGGGCGGGAAGGCGATGCGGTACGCCCCAAAGTGGTCCCCGGATGGCTCCCGACTCGCCTTTACCGACAAGGATGGCAAGGTCTGGGTTCTGACCGTCGCCGACCGCAGCCTGGTCGAGGTGGCGGACGCGCGCAATGGGCAGGTCTCGGACCACACCTGGTCTCCGCGGGGCAATTTTCTGGCCTTCACCCTGCCGGAGGAGGATCAGCCCACCTCGGTCTATGTCTGGTCGAGCGCCGAGCAGCGACTGCGCCGAGTCACCCCCGCTGGCTTCAGCGCCTCGAACCCGGCCTGGGATCCCAACGGGCAGTATCTCTACTTCATCAGCCAGCGGGAGTATGCGCCGCTCATCTCCGGGGCGGAGTTCAACTTCGCGACGACGCGGGATCTGGGGATCTTCGCGCTGGCGCTGCGCCGGAGCGGGCCGCACCCCTTTCCGGCCGAGAGCGACGAGGTGACGATCAGCCGTCCGGCCGAGTCGGCCCCGGCGAAGGATGCCCCGGCGAAGGATGCCCCGGCCGCCGCCTCGACGCCGTCGGCGGGAGAGCTGGCAATCGACTTCGAGGGGATCGAGGGGCGCGCCACCCGGGTTCCGCTGCCGGCGAACAACTACGCCGCCCTCTCGGCGCGCGCCGGCCACCTGCTCTACGTCGTCAATCCTTCGTTCTACTATGGCCGGCAGGCTGAATCGGCCCCCTCGCTGCGTGTCTTCTCGCTCAAAGAGCGGAAGGAGACGGTTCTGCTGGAGGGGGTAGGCGGCTATGCGCTCTCGGCGGATGGCACGAAGGTGCTCGTTCGACAGGGAGGCGCCATCGCTGTGCTCGACGCCGCTCCGGGCGGGGAGCGTTCCCGCAAGGCGATCCCGACCTCGCAACTGGCGGTCGATCGAGTGCCGGCCGAGGAGTGGACCCAGATCTTTCACGAGGTCTGGCGACGTTACCGCGACTTCTTCTACGTCCCCAATATGCATGGCTACGATTGGGAGGCTCTCCGGCGCCAGTACGAGCCGCTCCTCGCGCACGTTGCCCACCGCTCCGATCTGAACTACGTCATCAGCGAGATGATCGCCGAGTTGGCGGTTCAGCACGCCTACATCGACGGCGGCGACTGGACCATGCCGCCACGCCCACCGGTGGCCCTGCCCGGGGCTCGGTTTGAGCTCGACCGGGCGGCGGGGCGCTATCGCCTGGCGGCCCTCTTCCGGGGACAGAACGAGGAGGAGATCTACCGGTCTCCCCTCACCGAGGTCGGGGTCGACCTTCAGCCGGGCGAGTACGTCCTGGCGATCAACGGGGAGGAGCTGACCGCCACCGACGATCCCTATCGCCTGCTGCGCCATCGCGCCGGCGCGCCGGTCCGCTTGACCGTCAATCGCACCCCGACCCGCGAAGGGGCACGGACCGTCTCCTTCCAGCCCGTCACCGATGAGCAGAACCTGCTCTATCTTCAGTGGGTGCTCGGCAACCAGGCGAAGGTCGAACAGCTCTCCGGTGGGCGACTCGGCTACCTCCACATCCCCGATATGGGCGCCAACGGGATTCGGGAGTTCATCAAATGGTACTATCCACAGCTCCGCAAGGAGGGCCTGGTGATCGATGTGCGGGCCAATGGCGGGGGCAATGTCTCGCGGATGTTGATCGAGCGACTCCGCCGCAAGGTGCTTGCCGCGGGTTTCGCGCGGACCAACGACGACGGGACCACCTATCCCGATGCCGCCTTTCCCGGGCCGATGGTCTGCCTGCTCAATGAGAACTCCGCCTCCGATGGGGACATCTTTCCGGCGATGTTCCGCGAGGCGGGCCTCGGCCGGCTCATCGGAAAGCGGTCGTGGGGCGGTGTCGTCGGCATCACCAACCGGGGCAACCTCATCGATGGCGGCACCGTCAATGTGCCGGAGTTCGGCTTTGCCAACACCAAAGGCGAGTGGATCATCGAGGGCTATGGCGTCGACCCCGACATCGAGGTCGACAATCCTCCGGCCGCCGTCATCGATGGCCGCGATCCGCAACTCGAACGTGCCGTCGAAGAGCTGCTTCAGCAACTGAAGAAGACCGGCCCCACGGCCTGGCCCAGGCGGCCCGCCGATCCGATCCGGACCAAAGAGACCAAAGAGACCAAATAAGCCCCCTTTCCTTCGAGATGGCCCGCTACCAAAGGCGGGCCATCTCGGCGGCAGGGATCTCCACCGCCCGAGGACGAAACTTGGAGCCAGATCGTGCTCAAATGGGGCAATGTCTGCCTCAGCTTCGCGCCGCGCACGACTCCCGAATCACCAGATGCGGATGGAGTACTTCGCGAACCGGGCGATGGGGACGGTCAGAATTGGCGACCGGGAAGGAGATCCTTTCGAGGAGCAGCTCGACCGCTCTCCTTCCCAGTTCGGTCTTTGGCTGGTCAACTGTGGTCAATGGTGTGGTCAGGTGCTCGGTGAAAGAGAGGTTGTCAAAACCGACGACCGAGAGATCCTCCGGGACGCGCACCCCGAGCGCCGCAAGGTGCTTCAGCAGAATCAGCGCCATCCGGTCGTTGCCGGCGAAGATCGCGCTCGGCGACGGCCTCTCGCCCAGCAGCTGCTCGACGGACTGCTGCCCTTCCGGTCCCTCTAGCTGTTCGCTGCTCAGGAAGAAGCTCTCCCGGATCTCCACCTGGTGCTCCTGCAGCAACCGGCGGAAGGCCGTCTCACGCGGGTGGGGCGCGTCCCCCGGAATCGGTCGACAGAAGGCGATATCCCGGTGGCCGAGCGAGACCAGGTAGCGAACCACCTGCTGGACCCCGGCGTGCTCATCCAGGAGGATGCTGTCGTACCTGGTCGGCGAGGGACTGCTGAAGAGGAAGATGAAGGGAATGCCCGATCTCTCCAGCAGCTCGATCGTCTCCGGTGGTCCCAGATTGGGGTCGTGCCCAATGATCACTCCGTCGACCCTCCGCTCCGCCAGTTGCCGAAGATGCGTCTCTTCCAGGTTCGCCTGGTGGCGCGAGTTGCAGAGCAGCAGCTGATACCCCCGCTGGAGGGAGGCATACTCGACCGCCTCGGTCACCTCGACGAAGAAGCGGTTGTTGATATCCGGCAAGAGCAGCGCCAGGATTCGCCACTCGCTTCGCGACGGTTCCGTGATCGGCCGCGCCAACCGTTCGCTGCCGACGACCCGCGTTCCAATTCCCGGATGATTGATCAGGATCCCCGACTCGACCATC
>JBEIJP010000368.1:0-3969 GCA_040380245.1 Acidobacteriota bacterium
AAAAAAGAAGGGGGCTGTCCCTGCGAAGAAGACAGCCCCGGTGATCAACAGTTATGTTCCGATCAGGGCCTGGGTTGCTCCGGCTGAGCCATCTGCTGGAGCAGCGTCCCCAGCCGCTGCAGCTCCTCTCCGTAACGCGCCCAGTCCCCGTTGCGCTGGGCCTGGACGGCCCGGTCGTAGGCCTGTTGGGCCTGCACGGCGAGGGAGCTTCGCGCGCGCTCCGCGGCTCCCCCCGTGGGCGCCGCGCCCGGGAGGGCCGTCGTCGTACTGGCCTCCGTCAGAGAGGCGCTGGCACCGGATGATTCTCCGGTCCCCACGCCGAAGACCCGGTCGAGGCTGGCGTCGAGCGTCTCCTCCATGGCGATCCGGTTCTCCACCGCGACGATCACCCGCTTCAACTCCGGGATCTTCCCCGAGTTGGCCTTGAGATAGAGCGGCTGCACATAGATCAGCGACTCCTCGATCGGGATGACCAGCAGGGTTCCGAGAATCGCCTTCGATCCTCGTTGATCCCAGAGGGAGAGCTGACGGGAGATCTCCGCGTCCTGATTGATTCGCGCCATCACCTGCCGGGGGCCGTAGATCAATCGTTGCTTGGGGAATCGATAGACGACCAGTTTGCCGTAGTTCTCCCCGTCGGACCGCGCGACCATCCAGCTCGCGAGGTTGTCCTTGCGGCGTGGGGTGAAGGGAAGCATGAAGATGAACTCTTCTTTCTTCTCCCCGGGGAGCTTCATGACCGCGTAGTAGGGGCTCATCGTCCTGGCGCGCCCGTCGGACTCCTGCGTCGCTGCCAGCTCCCACTGGTCTTCCTTGTTGTAGAAGACCTGTGGCTGTTCCATGTGGTAGGTCGAATAGACCGCTGTCTGGAGGCTGAAGATGTCCTCGGGGTACCGCAGGTGCGCCCGCAGGTCGGCCGGCATCTCCGAGAGAGGCCGGAAGGTTCCGGGCAGGATCTTCTCCCACGTTTCGAGGATCGGATCTTTGACCTCGGCCCGGTAGAGCGTTACCCGTCCGTGATAGGGGTCGACGACCGCCTTGACCGAGTTGCGGATGTAGTTGATGCCGCCCACCCGCTGCGCGTACGGGTAGCGATTGCTGACCGTGTACCCGTCGGCGACCCAGTGGAGCCGCCCCTCCGAGATGACGAGGTAGGGATCCTGATCGAAGCGCAGGTAGGGCGCGATCCGGTTGAGCCGGTTGAGAATGTTGCGATGGAAGAGGACCCGGCTCTCACTGGTGATGTCGTCGGAGAGGAGCAGCTTCATATCCCCAAAGCGGGTCGCAAAGGCCAGCCGGCGCCAGTAAGTTCCCAGCGAAACGCCCCCGGTCCCTTTGTAGCTGGTGTAAACGTTCTCTTCTCCAGCGGGATAGTTGAACTCCTGCGCGGAGGTCCGGACATAGACCGGATCGTGCGAGAGCTCGCCGTAGTAGATCTCCGGCGATTCGACCTTGAGTGATGGAACCGTTGTCACCGGCGGCAGGTCCTTGGTGAAGAGGACCGGCAGCCCTTCGGTGGTCACCTGGTTGGCCGGCCCCAGGGTAATCCCGAACCCATGAGTAAAGGTCAGCCGCTCGTTGATCCAGTTCCGATTGGGGAGGCTGCCGACATTGATCTCCCGGGGGGAGATCATCGTCTGCTGCAGCTCTCCATTGATCAGGTAGCGATCATTGTCGACCGAGTTGAAGTCGTAGTAGGTCCGAATCTCCTGCAGCTGCCCGAACGCTTCGAGGAGCGGTTCGTGATCCCAGAGTCGAATATTGTTGATGGTGGGTCGATTGGCGTCGATGTCGGCCCGGGTGAGCGTCTTCTCGCCGGAGATCTCCCGCTCCTCGACCGTGTCGATGCCGAAGCTCTTCCGTGTCGCCGCGATATTGTGCTGAATGTACGGGGTCTCTTTGACCAACTCGTTCGGGGCCACCGACAGGCGTTGCACGAACGAGGGGTAGATCCATTTGCCGCCAATCAGCAGCAGCCCATACAGGCCAATTCCGACGAGCAACAGCGAGTTTCGGGCGACGACCAGGCTGGCCAACGCCACCACCGCCAGCAGGAGTCCGAGGAAGAACTCCACATGCAACACGGGGAGCAGCGCGTGCAGGTCGGTGTAGCTCGCCCCCAAGACGGGACCCCGCTCGGAATAGAGCAGCTGATACATCTCCAGCCGGGTGCGCCAGGCGATGACTCCCATCAAGAGCGCGCCGAGCACCAGCAGATGGCGTCGCCCAAAGCTGCTGATCCACCCGGAATCCTTGCCTTTCCCGCCCCCTGAGAGCAGGGGCATCAACTGCAGCGCCAGGACTCCGCCGATGATCAGGATCAGGACCTGGAGCAGGACGGCCGAGCCCACCTCCATCACCGGCACCGTGAAGAAGTAGAAAGAGAGGTCCTGACCAAAGATCGGATCCTGCTCCCCAAAGCTGCTCCGGTGCAGGAACTGCTGCGCGACCTCCCACGAGGCCCAGAGCTGCAACCCGACCCAGGCGCCGCCGACCAACGCGATCGGCAACAACCAGCGACGGATGAAGCCGGCGATGTCCGGCAGCTCCAGCCGCTCATTGTTGACGGAGAAGTAGCGAACGACGCGGCGGGCCCCCGTGCTGGCCCGGATCGCCAGCCGCAGGTTGATCCAGATGAGGAGGGCGCCCACCACGAATCCGCCCGCTCCCAGTGCCAGTTGTGTCGCGAGCCGGGTGGAGAAGAGACGTTCATAGCCCGTCTCCAGGTACCAGAGCCACTCCGTGTAGAATCCCACTACCGTCGGCCAGACAAACAGAAAGAAGAGGAGGATCAGCCCAAAGAGCAGCAACGGCGAGCGCCGCCGCTTCGGGGGACGCTCCTCTTCTTCCACTTGATCGACAAAAAATTCCTCACTCATGGTAGGTTTCTTTTCCTTCCTGGTTGGCCCGATTCAATCTCCCTGAACCGCGAGGATCTCAGACCGCAGCTCGTGGAACGGCGTCGGAGCGGGTGTCCATCCCGGAGGAAGATCCCCGCAGTCCTCCCGCAGAAACCGCTGCTGATTGGGACGAATGGTCGCGAGCAGCTCCTGCCGGGACTTGGTGCGGAGTGGCTTGCCGAGATAGATCTTGCCCATCCTGGCCATCCAATCCTCCGGCAGCGCCGACGCGAACATCATCAGCGGCCAGGTGAAGTTCGGGCCATTGATCTTACGCAGTTTCCAGGCCCAGAGCCCGAGGGCGCCTGTCCGCCAGGCGAGCGGACCCCACCAGCTGTAGAGCCCCGGGCGAAGGTTGAGCTTCCAGCACTTCATCAGGAGCTGCCACTGCCGTGGGGTCAGCTCGCGGGTCTCTTCCACCCCACGCTCCTTCTCCATCCGCGTGTCGTGGAGCGGGGTGAAGATCGAGGGGACCAGAAAGGCGAAGAGTCCACGCCGCTCCATCTCGTAGACGAGGTCGAGCGTCGCCTCGACGTCCGCTTCGGTCTCATCGGGGCTGCCGACGATCAGCGTCATGACGGGGAACCAGTTGTTCTGGTTGAGGATCCGTAAGCCCTCCAGCACGACGCTCGGCCAGTCTTCGACGGAGAAGGGAATCCCTTTGCTGGGCATGATCTTCCGTGCCAATGTGACCGACCCGGTCTCCAGCCCGATCAGGGGGGAGAGGGCCTTCTTCTGGGGATGGGTGCTGAGATAGGGTAAGTGAATCGGACTCTTCGGCAGCAGCATCTCCGAGAGCTTCTGGATGAGGACCGGATCGACCACCGCCGGCGCGATCGTCGAATGGCTCAGGACGTGCTGCTCCACCCCGGGCGTGTCGATCACCGATTGGTAGAGATCGAGCAGCGCCTCGCGGTTCGGAAAGTAGAAGGGCGTCTCCTGGTGGACCTGCCCCCAGATGAACATATCCTCGGTGGCGAGGCTGATCTGGCGATTGCCTTCGCGGACGTTGGCGGCGAGCGCGTGCATGATCTTCTCCTTGGGGAAGTCGATCTGCGGATTGAGGTCT
>JBEIJP010000369.1:0-3961 GCA_040380245.1 Acidobacteriota bacterium
GCGCGGGATCGCGTACCAGGATCGTTGGGTCGGCCTCGCGAAGAACCACGGCGTGCAGCAGGGCGAGTTCCGGCAGAGAGAGGGTCTCCGCGCGCCGTTGACCATCGATCCCGTGGGCGGGCAAGCTGGCGAGAAGGGAGGCCCCTGCCTCCGGGCGCAGGGCGAGTCGGGCAAAGCCGGCGCGGAGATTGTTGGCGAGCGTTTTGCGTCGCTGCGAGAAGAGAACCTGACAAAGAAGCAGGAAGGCTTGCGGATCGGCGATCGGAACCGCCGGTTCTCTCCGGATTCGCAGCCGGAGCACGGTCGAGTGGACCTTGGGGATGGGCCGGAAAGCGCCGGGCGGGACATCGAAGAGCGCCTCGACCTGGCAGAAGAGCTGGACCAGCACCGAGAGATAGCCGTAAGTCCGACTGCCGGGCGGAGCGATGATGCGGTCGACGACTTCGCGCTGCAACATGAGAACCATCTCGGCGAAGAGCTGCCGGTGGGTCAGGAGGTGCTGCAGAAGGGCGGTCGAAATGTAGTAGGGCAGGTTGGCGACCACTCGGACCGACTGACCCGCCGGGTAGAGGTCTCGAAGATCGAGGCTCAGGACATCGGCGCGGAGAAGTCGCAGATCTGGATTCGACCCGAAGCGTTGTTCGAGGATCGGCATAAGGTCAGGATCGATCTCAATGGCGGTCAGATTCGCTCCGGCGTCGAGGAGCAGCCGGGTGAGCGCCCCCTCGCCCGGGCCAATCTCCAGCAGCGGCTCCCCGGGACGGGGGGCGAGTGCCGCGACAATCCGGGATGGATAGTGGCTGCCCGTCAGAAAATTTTGGCCATATCGGCGCTTGGGTCGCATGTGATTCCCGCGGCGCTCGCGCGCTGCTCGACGTTGGCGGGTGCGGCGTAGACCGGGTAGCCCGTCAATTCCAGATCCTCCTGGCAATAGCGCAGGGTGAGGTCGCGGACGCGGCAGGCCTCCGCGAGGCGAGCGACTCCACGTCCCGCAATGGCGGGAACGGCGTCCCGCCCCCCAATGATGGTTGGGGCGAGGTAGAAGGTGACCTTGTCGACAAGACCGGCCTCGAGGAGGCCAGCGGCAATCGTGCTCCCCCCCTCGACCAGCAGGCTGGTGATGGAACGGCCGGCAAGGGCACGCAGGGTCGCAGGGAGGGAGGGGCGCCCCTCGTCGTCTGGGTCGACCTGACAGATCAGAGCTCCCCGGCGGGCCAGCGTCTCGCGGCGGGACTCCCAATCCCAACGATCCCGATCGCCGTGTGCCGGGGGGGTCGTCACCACGATCACGGGGGCTTCCCCAATGGTGTGGATCAGACGCGAGTCGAGCGGCAGCCGAAGACGGGAGTCGAGCACGACGCGGGTCAGGGGAAGACGTCGGGGCCGACCGGAGCGGTCAGTCAGGAGGGGATCGTCGGCGAGGACCGTCCCGATTCCAACCAGGATCGCGTCATAGCGGTGGCGGAGGAGCTGCCCGGCTGCCCGTGCGGCTGGACCGGTGATCCACTTGGAGTCACCCGTCCGACTGGCGATCCGACCATCCAGGGACGTCGCGGTCTTGAGGTGAACAAACGGAAGCCCGGTGGTGACAGACTTGAAGAAGACCTCGTTGAGTTGGCGGGCTTCCGTCTCCAGAAGCCCCACCTGGACGTCAATCCCCGCTTCCCGGAGGAGGGCGAACCCGCGCCCATCGACTCGTGGGTTGGGATCGACGGTCGAGGCGACGACCCGGCGAATGCCCGCTTCGATCAGCGCCTGGACGCAGGGGGGAGTCCGCTTCCCGCTCCCCCGGTGAGAGCACGGCTCGAGGTTGACATAGAGGGTCGCGCCGAGGGCGCGTGGACCAGCCTCTTCGAGGGCCCAGATCTCGGCGTGCTTCCAGTCCTCATATCGATGGTGGCCACGACCAACGACCACTCCATTCTGGACGACCACCGAGCCAACCAGGGGGTTCGGACTGACCAGACCAGTGCCTTCCAGCGCCAGGTCGAGAGCCAGTCGAATATAATCCAGGTCCGTCATACCTGCTCCAGGACTCCGTCGATCAATCAAAGAGACCCTCGATGAAGAGCCGGGGGTCGAAGACCACCAGATCCTCTGCCTGCTCGCCGATCCCGCAGTAGCGGATAGGCAGGTTGAGTTCCTTGGCGATGGCGATGGCGATGCCCCCACGCGCGGTGCCATCGAGTTTGGTCAAGACCAGACCGGTGACGTCGGCCACCTTGAGAAACTCCCTTGCCTGACTGAGGCCGTTCTGGCCGGTGACAGCGTCGACGACGAGAAGGGTCTCGTGGGGGGCGCCGGGGACCTCGCGGGCGGCGATGCGCTTCATCTTTTCGAGTTCGGCCATGAGATTGGCCTTGTTGTGGAGGCGACCCGCGGTGTCGACAATCAGGACATCGCTGCGACGCGCCTGGGCCGCCCGTAAGGCATCGAAGAGGACGGCGGCGGGATCTGTTCCCTGCCGTTGCTGAATGAGGGGCACCCCGGCGCGCTCAGCCCAGATGGCCAGTTGATCCCCCGCCGCCGCGCGGAAGGTGTCGGCCGCGCAGATCAGGACATCGTGCCCCTCCTGGCGGATGCGATGAGCGAGCTTGCCGATCGTCGTCGTCTTTCCGGCTCCATTGACCCCGACGACCATGATGACGTAGGGGCGGACATCTTTCGCCAGCGCCTGCTCGGAGGCGACGCCGCGCGAGGCGGCCGCCTGCTCGAGGATGGCCAGGAGGCGTTGACGGATGATCGATTTGAGTTGGTCGACGTCACGGAGGGCCTGGCGATCGACCTGGCGACGAACCTCCTCGAGGATCTCGAGCGTCGTCTGGACCCCGATATCGGCGCCGATGAGAGACTCTTCGAGTTCGTCGAGGGTCGCCGCGTCGATCTGACGCTTGCCGTGGACCGTTTCATCGAGCCGGACGGCGAGGGTCTCCCGCGTGGCGGAGATTGCCCGGCGAAAGCGACTGAGCAGGCCTGGTGTGGACTCCTCTTCGACGGCCGTCGGGGACGGGGGCGGCGCGCTGGTATCTTCCGGCGCGGAGGCGTCAGGTGTTTCAGGGGAGCGGGGTTGGTTACGTCTCCAAAAGAGTCCCATAGGATTCAACCGGTTGATCATACCACAAGTGGCGACGGGTGGGATCGATTGCCTGTCGATCCCGTTGACGACAGGTCAGGCGGCGGGCCGGAGGGTCAGCGGTTGCAGCGCCGCCGCGCCCCTCTCCGGGTATCGCCAGAGAAGAAGTGCCGACAGGAGCGGGAGGAGAGAGACGATCACCAGCGCCTGGGTAAAGCCAATCGCCTGGCTCAACTGTCCCGTCAGCGGCGCCATGAGCGCGCCCGCGCCCCAGGCGAACCCCATCATCAGGGCCGAGACCGTGCTCGCGCCAAAGCCGACCAGGCGCTGCGCCATGACGACGCTGATGGGAATCGGCAGGTTGAGCATCGTCCCACCGGCCATCAGGAAGAGATAGCTGAGCGGCCCCTGGCTCAGAAACGAGAGGACGAGCAGTGGGGTGGCCAGCAGCATCGCCAGCAGGCTGACACGACGCGCGCCAAAGCGGTCGGCCAGTGTCCCTCCAAAAAAGCCGCCAACTCCGCCAAAGAAGATAAAACCGGCCAGGACCAGGCTCCTCGCTCCATCGCCCATCCCGGCCCCCTGCAGCTCAAACGGCAGAAATGTGTGAATGCTGACCGAGACAGCGGAGCGGAGGACAACGGCAAAGTAGAGGAGCGTCAAGGGGACCCAGACCGCTCGCAGCGCCGCGCGGAGGGGGGGTTGGTCGGCCGCGGCCCGGTGGACCTCCAACGCGGGACAGGTCCGCCAGAGAATAAAGCAGATCACGACGCCGGGAAGCATGACGACCCAGCTGTTCGAGAGACCGAAGAGCGCAATCCCGGCGGCGATCAGCAGTGGCCCGAGCGCGTAGCCAACGGTTCCCGCCGAGGAGAAGATCGACATGAC
>JBEIJP010000370.1:0-3961 GCA_040380245.1 Acidobacteriota bacterium
GGGGGGGGTGTCCTCGGCCCCGGGGGCCCCTCATGGGGGGGGTGGTTTTGTGGGGGGGGTGGGTTGGGGGGGGGTGGGGGTGGGGGGGGTTGGTGGGGGTGGTGGGGGTGGAGATGGATACGGGGGCCTGACCGACGGAGGTCGAGAGGCCGGCCGCGGGGTTGTCCGGTCCTGGCTGGGTCTGCAGGGAGTTGAGTATCTGATCACGGCGGAGATTCGGTTGACGGAACTTTCCGGACGGACACGGCGAAGCCCGGAGCAGTTTGGACAGGAGATCCGTCGGCGCGCGCGGCTGGGTAAGTGCTTCCACCGCCCCTGTCTTGGGCTGCGCCAGTTCGACGCCTTCTTCGTCCCGGAGCCAGACCCGGTGGCGGCCTTCGCACGACGAGCGCACGAGCTGGCCCGTGACGTCGCGGAGAAGAGGCGCGCGGAGTGGACCGATCCCTTCCGCTTCAACGCTGACCTCGGGCCGATGCTCTACGATCTCTTCCCGATCGAGGATCGCGCGATCGGTTTTCGCTGGCGCCCGAATGTTCCGGCGGTGCCTCGCCGGGAGAACCGGCCCCTTTCCGCCTCCCGTGCGCGCCGACTCTCAGGCTCACCTGACAGGCCCGGCTTGCCCGGCTTGCCTGGCTTGCCCGAGTTGCCCGAGTTGCCCAAGTTTGAGGATGGACCAGCGTGGCGGGCCCGCCGAGTCGACCCGGAAGAACCATACCGGCTCTATGAGGGACGGTTGACCGCTCCCCGTCCGGTCTTCTTCGACGCGAAAGTGAGAGAAGGCAAACTGGATTGTCATCCATCCCGAATCGAATTGATCGACGAGACGAGAGATCGGCCCGCCCCCGGCTGGGAAAGAGGTTGACGCTGAACACGGGTGGATACCCCCACCGACCCAGAGACCCATCTGAGTGACTATAAAAAAGTAGAAGACATCGACGCCTGCCGACAGGGAGAGAAGCATGGGTTTCAAGGCGATCAAGGGCCGCGTGCCGAGCCACCGACACGACTTCCTGTTCCTCTTTGACGTGGTCGATCGGTCCCCCGGGCACGCGTTGCCAACCGTCCCCCAGCCGGGCTGGGAAGGGGGGAGTGGGTACGGGATCATCTCCGACGCGAGCCTCAAGCGGCGCATTCGGAATGTTGTGGAGCGGATGCCCCTCGGCCCACGTGGTGGGGAGAGGGAGCCCGACGGGAACAGCTACCACATTCTGCTGCGGGATGAGAGTAGGGCCGGGCTGGACGATTCGCTGGAGCGTCGCTTCGCGCGTTTCGCGAAGAACCGAGCGTGGGAGATTCCAGGAGAGCGGGGGGCTCGCCATCCGCTAGAAGCCAGTGGGGACCCGGCGGAGATGCTCCAGTGGCTCTGCCGCGAATTTTATGACGTACGAGCTTTTGGATGTGTCCTCAGCCACGGACACAGGACGATGAAGGGATCCGCGTGGGGGCAGTTGCGCGGACCCGTGCAGCTGACCTTCGGGCGGTCCCTTCATCCCGTTCTGCGACTTTCAACGGCGGGCCGACCCGGGGCAGGCCAGGCTGGCACGGCCGCCTCGGCGGACGCGGGCCAGGCGGCAAGCCCCCTGTCGACGTTCGATCGCGGGGGCTTCAGCTATGCCCTCTACGCGGCGCGAGGCTACGTCTCGCCATTCCTGGCGGCGCGGACAGGATTTACGGAGGAGGATCTGCTGCTCCTCTTCACGTCGCTGGTGCGGCTCTTCGAGGGGGGCGTGCCGCCCTCCCGGGGTGAGATGACCGTCCGGGGACTCTACGACTTCGAGCACATTGGGACGCAGGGCCGACGCAACACCGAACAGAACCGACGGGAGGCCCGGCTCGGTTGCGCCCCCTGCCAGGACCTCTTCGGGGGGATCGAGATCGTGCTGCAACCTGGGCGGGAGATCCCGCTCTCCTTTGCCGATTACCAGGTGACTTGTCTGTGGGAGACTCAGCCTCTTCCCGCCGGCATCCAACTCCACAAGCGACACGAAGCCCCGCTCCAGCCGTGAAGACGACGGGGAGAGCGAGGGTCAGCCGACCTGATTCAGCGACGAGCGGGCGCGCGGCCCGTGGAATCGGAATTGGCTAGGATTGAAGGGCAGTAATCGCTCCGCGTCGCCGGCGACGGCGCGGCGGGGCGAGATGATTGGGCCAGATGATTGAGTGGATCAGAAGAAGACGCGACGCCGGGCGGGGGGCCAGCAGGCGTTCAAGACCCCTCCGAGAAAGAGCGCCAGCCCGAGGAGGTACATCCAGAACATGAGGACGATGAAGGCGCCGAGGCTGCCGTAGATCAGGCTGTAGCCGGGAGCGAATCGCAGGTAGAGCGAGAAGAGGGAGGAGGCGATGAGGGAGGCGAGGACAGCGAAGATCGCCCCCGGGGTCAGCCAGCGCCAGCGCCGGCGGGTGTTGGGGGCAAGGTAGTAGATGAGGTCGACGGAGAGGATCAGCAGCAAGGTCGCCAGCAGGTAGCGGAGTGGACGCCAGCCGAGGAGGAAGAACGCGACGAGGCGGGGAGGTCCGGCGTGATGGCCGATCCAACCGACCGCCCAGCCTCCGAAGAGCAGCAAGAGGTGGCCGCCGACACAGAGGACCGAAGAGACAAGGGTCAGCCCGACGGAGAGGATGGCGATCTGCCAGAGAGGGCGGGTCTCCTCGACCTGGTAGGCGGTATTGAGTGTCCCAATGACGGCGCCCATCCCGGTCGAGGCCGTCCAGAGAGCGAAGAGAAGCGCCACCGAGAGGAGCCCGCCGCTCCGTTGCCCGACAAAATCACGCAGCCAGTCTTCGACCAGCGCCATGGCCTGCGGGGGCATGACGTTCTCCAGCCATCCCCGCAAGGCTTCCTGAATCCCCGGCAGGAAACTGAAGAGGCTGAGCAGGATGATGAGCAGGGGGAAGAGGGTCAGCAGGAAGAAGTAGGCCAGTTCAGCGGCGCGGCCGAAGGCGTTGTCGCGCTCGGCGATTCGCCAGAGTTGGCGAAGCAGGACGACGAGTCGCCCCCATTGCCGCTTGAGACCTGCCACTCTCCCTTTTCGCACGCCCACTCCTCTTCTGTCGATTCCCGCGTCGCGCGCTTGTCTGGATCGCACCAGCCCCTTTTCATCCCGGGAAGGAGCCCCGCGCCCCGGCCAGCGCCCGGGACGGCACTCTCCGTCGGGACCCACTCTACCGCAACCCGTGGGAGGAGAGGAAGGTGTCGGCTCGCGTCGAGCCAGACTGGGGGAAAAGAGATTTGCGCCGTGGGCAGTCTCCATGGTTCAATCGGGGGGTTCAATCGGCTCTCGATGGCTGATCGATCCGTGGGAGAGCGCTACGGTCAGCCGGCCCTGTCGCGGTGCGTTTGAGGTGCCGCTGGCGCCATCCCTACTCTCCCGGTAGTCTGCTTCCGCCTCTCTCTCTCGCGTGGTTCGGAATTCCCGTCTGGTGGGAAAGGAGTGGGGAGGGGGGAGCGCGAGACGCAACGAACCGCCCCCGCCGTACGGGGTATTGGACACGGAATGAGAAAAGGACCCAAGCCGACCTTCCCCGCCCCGATCTACGCCGAGACGGTACTCTCCCCAAACTTCGTCGAGAGTCAGCGATTCTTCTTCGAGCCGCTGATGGAGCTGCATGCGGCGCACGCGGTGATGCTCTACCGGCAACGAATTCTCCGGAAAGAGGAGGCGGCGGCACTGCTGGGAGGCCTCGGGCGACTCGATCGGGAGAAGATCCTCCAGGCACGGTACGACGGAACGGTCGAGGACCTCTTCTACTTCATTGAGCGAGAGCTGGCGCGAGAGGTCGGAGACGAGCTGGCCGGTCGGCTCCACATCGCCAGAAGCCGCAACGACATCGACGTCACCCTCTACCGCATGCAGCTGCGCCGCGAGGTGCTCTCGCTGACCGAGGCGATCGAGGAGTTGCGCGGAGTGCTGGTCGAGCTCGCGAGACGCCACCTGCGCACCGTCATGCCGGCGCACAC
>JBEIJP010000371.1:0-3939 GCA_040380245.1 Acidobacteriota bacterium
CATACTGCGGAGCCTCCCCCGCGTAGCGATCAATCTCGATAAAGACCTCGTCGACGATCCGCTGCGCTGGCCGATCCGCTACCTGGCGGAGCAGCGCTACCACTCGCTCCTCGCCAAATTCGTTCTCCTCGCCGTCCTGCGCCTCGGTCACGCCATCCGAGAAGAGTGCCAGCAGATCTCCCGGGCCGAGCTGCAACTGTTCTTCCCCGTAAGGAAGGTTGGGGAGGAGACCGAGCGGGGTTCCCGTTCCTTTCAGCCAGCGGACCTCCCCGGAAGCGCGCAGGAGCAGCCCGTTGGTGTGCCCGGCGTTGACATAACGGGTACGGCCCGTGTGGGGATCGATCTCGACAAGCAACGCCGTGACATACTTGTTCGATGGCGTGGTCGCGAAGAGCAGCTCGTTGATCTCTCCGGCCAGCGTCGGGAGCGATTCCACCCGGCCCAAGAGCGCCCGCAGGGTTGCCTGCATATTGCTCATCAGCAGGGAAGCGGGAAGCCCTTTTCCCGAAACATCGGCAACGCAGATCAGAAACCTGCCTGATGGATCGGAACGATCGATCGGCAGAATGTCGTAGTAATCCCCACCGCAAAGCGTCGCGTGTCGGTTATGCGCCGCCAGGTCGTATCCAGGGTATTGGGCGACCTGCGCCGGAAAGAGGTTCTTCTGGATACTGGCGGCCAACGCCAGCTCCTGCTCCAGCTGTCTCCGCTCGAGGGTCTCGAGGAAGTACCAGGCGTTCTCGAAGGCGACCGCGGACTGGGCGACCAGACCGGCGCCGAATTCGAGATCGGCCTCGGCGTAGGTGAGTGTGCCCGGACGCGAGCCGAGCACCACCAATCCTCCTGTCTCGCTATTCCCGGTCGGGATCGGAAAGACGACCTCGGCCTGTTCCGCTTGCAGGATCTGGCGCAGACGCATGGTCAGCGGGAGATCCTTGACCCGGAGCGCCTCTGGCAGCTGGGCCACCTCTCCTCGAAACTCCTCGTCGTCGAGCTGGGAGATTCGCTCCATCCCTTTCAGCCGGAGAATTGGAGGATGTCCGGACTTCCAGGCGATCAGCCCATAGCGCCGGACGGCCCACCTTCCGGCCAGCGTCAGGACGAGGAGTTGGGCGACCTCTTCCGGCTCAAGGCTCGCGGTCAAACCCCTTCCCAGGTCGAGCAGCGCCCGCAACTCCTGGACCTTCTGATCGAGCTGCAGATTGAGTTGATGGGCCTGCGCATGGACCCGGGCGTTGACGATTCCACTGGCGGCAATCCCGAGCAGCGCCTGCAGAAAGGCAATCTCGGAGGGGGTCAGCTCTTGAGACCTCGCCGCTCGTCCTTGCGGCTGATTGATGCCGAGCAGCCCGATGGGCGACTCGGGCTCTCCGATCGGGAAGACTCGGACGATCCCGGCGACGCGCGCCCGCTCTTCCTCGAAGACCTCGCCGATGCGCAATCCAGGAGCCCCCCGCACCAGTGAGATCCGCATCCCGCCCCCATCGGCCACTGCGATCAAACCACGACTGACTGCGAGACGACCCATCACCGAGCGGAGAAGGTGGCGCAGCAACGGCTCCAGTTCGAGTGAAGCGTGGAGCAGTTGCGCCGACTCGAGCAGGGCTTCCACCGTCTCGAGCTGCCGCTCGGGAAAAGGGACCCCTCGTGCCTGTTCCTCCTGCGTCATCCTCTTCTGGTCTTTCTCTCTACGGTTCGGCTGCTTTTGCAGTAACTTTTCAGGTTGCTATCCAGTTCAGCTCGTCACGCCAGCCTGTTCAGCCCCTCAGGCTCTCGGTCTCGGTAGAGAGGCAGCGACGCGGTACCAAGACGTCAGGCGTGCTTCCTCAGCCGCTTGATCATATGAAGTTCATTCTTCTGCCCCGGCTGAATCTGGTAGCTCACCTCATCCATGAGGGCCTTGATCAGGCGAATGCCAAGCCCCCCCGATCGCCGTTCGGTGACGAGTGAATCGATCGAGGCCGGCGTCACCCCGGTTGGATCGAACCCTTTTCCGGTATCGATGACGGAGATTCGAACCGCCTCCTCGTCACAAATGGCCTGGATGATGACCTCCTGGCGGGTGTCCTGTCCGTAGGCATGCTCGATGACATTGGCGCAGGCCTCATCGACTGCCAGCTCCAGGTTGGAGATCTCCTGTTCGTCGAGATGGGCTTGTTGAGCGATGCGCGTGACAAAGTCCCGAATCAGGACCAGGTTCTCCGTCGAGGAGGGAACTTCGAGCGTGAACTTCTTGGCAATCGCCGCCATCCCCCCCCCTTTCACCGCTAGGCGGCCTGGAATCGTTGCCGGGCCTGGGCCTCATTCTCGACCAGGTCGAAGATCTCCTGAAAGCCGAGAATTTCGAACGTGTGACGCACCTTGGGGATGAGGCCGCAGATCTTGATGTCTCCGCCCCGTTCCCGCACCTCCTCGACGAAGCTCATGAAGACACCGAGGCCTGCCGAGGAGATGTAATGGAGTTGATCACAATTGACGATGATCCGGTGGTGTCCGGCATCGACCTGGGCCTGCATCGCCGTCTCGAACTCGGGCGCGGTATAGGCGTCGACGAACCCCTCCAGGGTGATGAGGGAGATGCCCTCCTCGATCGATGTCTGAACAGAAAACGGATTCGCCACGCGACCTCCTCAACCGCTCTCCCTCCCCACCGGACAAATAAAGACCTGGTGGCAATCCTATCAGGCTAGCTTCAGGCTTGCTTCTGGCTTGCTTGACCAGCTTCTCCGGCACAGGGTCTCGATAAACGCGGTGGTATCTTATCCGCCTGCCCCCTGACTGGCAAGCCTTGCCGGGGCGCTCAGTCGTTCGGTTCATCGATCTCCTCTAACGGGTCCAGGAGGGAGAGCTGCTGGTGGTGCTGGCTCTTTCGGCGAAGATGACGCGCGAATTTCGGCTTGCCTGTCGGGTCGAGTTCATTCTGCTCGAGGTTTCCGAGGATCTCCCGGGCCCGATCGAGGACCGTCGCGGGGAGCCCGGCGAGCCGAGCAACCTCCAGTCCATAGCTCTTGCTGGCCGCACCCGGCAGGACACGTCGCAGAAAGACGATCTCACCGTTCGATTCCGTCACCGCCACCTGGTAGTTGCGAACGCCCGGGCGCATCCGGGCCAGCTCCGTCAGCTCGTGGTAGTGCGTCGCAAAGAGGGTCTTGGCGCTGTGGCGCGCGTCGTCGTGCAGGTACTCGGCGATGGCCCAGGCGAGGGAGAGTCCATCAAAGGTGGCCGTTCCCCGGCCAACTTCATCGAGCAGCACCAGGCTGCGTGCCGTCGCGGTATTGAGAATGTGGGAGGTCTCGACCATCTCGACCATGAAGGTCGAGCGCCCCTGCGCGAGGTTGTCGGCGGCGCCAACCCGGGTGAAGATCCGATCGACCAGCGAGATTCGCGCGTTCGCTGCCGGGACGAAGCTTCCCATCTGGGCGAGGATGACGATCAACGCCGCCTGTTTGAGAAAGACGCTCTTTCCGCCCATATTGGGACCGGTAATGATCAGCAGGCGGTCGGTCGTGTTGTTGAGCGCCAGGTCGTTCGGAACGAACCGCTCCCCGAAGGTCTCGAGGATCGGGTGGCGCCCGCCGAGGATCTCGATCTCGTCTCCTTCGTGGAGGGTGGGACGGACATAGTTGCGCCGGGCCGCCGTCTCCGCGAGGGATCCCAGCAGGTCGAGCTGGGCGATCGCCTGAGCCACCGCTTGCAACCGCGCCACCTCGCGCGCAATCGATTGCCGAAGTGCGGTGAAGATCTCCACCTCCAGCGCAAGGATTCTCTCCTCGGCACCGAGCACCCGGGCTTCGTACTCCTTCAGCTCCGGCGTGGTGTAGCGCTCGGCCTGGGCGAGGGTCTGCTTGCGTTCATAATCGGCCGGAACCCGGTCCCTGTAGGAGTGGTTGATCTCGAGAAAGTACCCAAAGACCTGGTTGTACTTGACCTTGAGCGACC
>JBEIJP010000372.1:0-3923 GCA_040380245.1 Acidobacteriota bacterium
CCGAACTTGATCGTGTGGCGCCCCTTGGTCAACGATCCAATCTGCTCGAAACTCCAGCCTGTCCCGCGGCTGAGCAGCACTTCACCGGCATTGCTGAACCCGAGGTTCCCGGTGATGCCCGCCAGACCCAGCGCGTAGATTCCGTCGACACGATCGGTCGAATTGCGCTTGTACCCCACGCGCGTCTCCAGGCTGAGCGTGTTTCCACCGTAGATGTAGTTGGCCGTCACCGAGTCATCGACCCCGACGAAGGTCCGCGGATTGGATTCCGAGGCGCGCGGCGTCAACGAGTCCGGCCGTCCCCGCGTGTACCGCCCGCTGAGGCGTCCGCGGTCGCTGACATTGTAGTCGCCGCGCAGGACGACGTGGTTGTCGTTCGCCTGGCTCGACGCAAAGCCGACGTACCGCGCCGTGATCGCGCCCGGCGTGATCGGCTGGTTGGGCAACGGCAGCGTGTCGAAGAAGGGCCTGTAGGCGCTCACCGCCGCGATCGCCTGGTCACGAAAAGCCTGGGTCGGCACCTCGGTGTTGAAGCTGGCGAAACGGCGCAGCCGATACCCCTCGTAGACCCCGAAGAAGAAGAGCCGATCCTTGACGACCGGACCGCCAAACGATCCGCCAAACTGGTTGAAGACCTCGCCGGGACGGGTCGCCAGAAACTGATTGCGCGCGTTGAGGACGCGCCCCTGGTAGTTCTCAAAGAGGCTGCCGTGAAATTCGTTGCCGCCGCTCTTGGTGATCAGGCCGACGTTCCCCGACATCGTGTTGGCGAACTCTGCCGAGGCGATCCCCTTGCTGACGTTGACCTCCGAGATCGCTTCCAGACTGACCGCGCGGATCAGGTTGAAGTTTCCGAAGGCGGTCAGGGAGTTCTCCTCCGCGCTGCTCGAGGCCTGCGTCCCATCGACGGTCAGCGAGGCCGCACCCGGCGCCAGCCCGTTCATGACCACCCCGGTGCCGCCGCCGGCTCCACGGACCTGCAAGCCAGGCCCGACGTTGACCAGGTTGGTCCAGTCGCGCCGCGCCAACGGCAACTCCCGCACCTGCAGCGCCGTCTGGGTGATGATCTGCTCCGGACTGACATTCTGCAGCGTCGCCACTTCAGACGTCACCGTGATCCGCTCCGTCAACTCTCCCACCGTCAACGTGTAGGACAGCCGGACTCGCTGCCCTGCCGAGAGGTCGACCCGTTCCTGGGTCTGCTCCCGAAACCCGGCCGCCCCGATCGTCAGGCTGTAGCTCCCCACTGGCAGAAAGGTCAGCGTAAACTCCCCCGCCCCGTCGGTCGTCCCCGTAAATGCCGCACCGGTGGCGGCATTGGTCGCCTTGACCGTCGCCCCGACAATCGGGGCCCCGCCCGGGTCCTGCACATTCCCGTACAGCGTCGCCGTCGTTACCTGCGCCTGGACTGTTCCTGCCAGCGTCAGCAGGGCCATTGCCAGACCCAATCCCATCAGTCTATCTCGCCATCTCTTCATTCCGACTCCTTCACTGGTTGGCAGCGTTGATCTCTCGGGCTTTCCTCCTCGACGGATGGAACCAGTCCCTCAAATCCATTCCAATTGCTCCAATTGCTCCAATTGCTCCAATTTCTTTCCCATTTCCCATCCCATTCGATCCCTCTTCTCCTCTCGAGCGGCTCGCCTCACCCACTACTGGATCCAGGCCATCCCGGCCCCCAGCACCGGCTCTACGGGCTTCCATTTTGTCTGTCATTCAATACAACTTTTGAGGATAGACGGGACAACAGGGTGAAATAAACTGCAACTTATGGAAATTGTCAAGATACTTTCCAAAAAAACTCTTTACTTCCAACTAGAGGGTCTTTATTCTCAAGCGCCGTTGACATTCCCGAACTTGCGAATGAATCCGAACTGGCATACAGAAGAGTGAAGAAAAGGATCGAAGAGGGGGGGATCCTGGCGATGCGGGAGGAGGCCCCCAACAGACGGCCAGTGGAGGTAGGGAGGTCACGGAGCGCGTCGAAGTTGGAAGGAAGCCTGAAGGGGCGGGAAGGGATCAAGATGAGAAAGAACTGGACGAAGGAGCGACTGCGGAACGGAGGGGTGGTCAAGGGATTGGCGTTGCAGCAGCTCCGCTCGGCGGAGATACCACGACTTCTGGCTGCGACCGGATTCGACTACCTCTTTGTGGATATGGAGCACGGGGGCTTCAACCTGGAGACGGTGCAGGATGTGGTGGCGGCAGCCGGACAGGCCGGGATCACGCCGCTGGTGCGGGTAGCCGAGCTGCGCTACTCACTGGTGGCGCGGACGCTCGACGTCGGGGCGCAGGGGATCATCTTCCCGCGTGTCGAGGATCCGGAGCTGCTGCGCGAGGCGATCAGCTGGACGCGCTTCCCTCCCCTCGGGATGCGTGGATTCGGGATCACGCCGCCGCAGCTCGACTATCAGGCGGTCGGGATGGCGGAAGTCATGGCCCACGCCAACGCGGAGACGATGAATGTCGTCCAGTTCGAGACGGGCCGGGCGCTTGAGCGCAGCGACGAGCTGCTCTCGGTCGAGGGGGTCGATGTCGCGATGATCGGGCCGGCCGACCTCTCGATCTCGCTGGGAATGCCCGGGGAGTTCGAGCACCCCCGGATGGTCGGCGCGATCGAGACCTTCATCGACGCCTGCAATGCCCACGGGGTGGTGCCGGGCATCCATTGCCGGACGGCGGCGCTGGCAAAGCCCTGGCTCGAGCGCGGCATGCGGCTCGTCGGATCTGGCAGCGAGATCACCCTCCTGCTCGAACGGGCCCGGGAGGTGGTCGCCGAGTTGAGCGTCGGAGAGCCGCTTCAGGGAGCGGCGCGGCCGTGAGTCCGGTCGACCGTCCAAAGGATCGAGGGGCGGATCGAGGGGCAGACCGATTGGACGGCGTCGTCATCAGCCTCAACACGCCCTTCACCGCGGACGATCGGATCGACTTCGCAGCGGTCGAGCGGGCGGTCGAATGGCACCTCGCGGCCGGCGCGGTCGGCTTTCTCGCACCGGCGCAGGCGGGAGAGGTCCACGAACTCTCGCCGACGGAGCGACTCGACCTGCTGCGCTGCCTGCGGGACGCGACCCGCGGGCGGGCGTGGCTGATCGGCGGGGCGACGGCGCACGAGGAGTTGGATGGACGCGAGGCCGCGGCGGCCGCTATCCGGATCGGGTGCGACTATGTGCTGAGCGAGATCCCGACGGGGCGCACGCGCGAGGAGGTCCTCGCCTTCAGTCAGCGGCTGGCGGCGCTCGGGATGGAGCGGCTCATGCTGCAGGATCTCGATTTTCGGGGCAGTGGCGCAGCAGTCGACCTGATCGTCGAGCTGCACGAGCGGATCGAGCCCTTCCGGTGGCTCAAGGTGGAGACGACGCCGGCCGGCCCTAAGTACAGCGCGGTGCTCGCCGCGACAGCGGGGCGGCTGCACGTCTCCGGCGGCTGGGCCTCGATGCAGTTGATCGAGGCGCTCGACCGCGGCGTACGGACCTTTATGGTGACGGAGTTGACCGGGCGCTTTGCCCGGGTGCTCGCCCAGTACGCGGCCGGGGATCGGCAGGCCGCCTGGGAGACTTTCGGACGGATGCTCCCGGTGCTGGCCTTCACCCGCCAGCACCTCGACGTCTCGATCCATTTTCACAAGCAGTTGATGTACCGGCGGGGGCTCTTTGCCACGCCCCGCGTCCGGAAAAAGACAATTCCCTGGGACGAGGCCTGGCAGCGTTGCGCCGACGAGCTGATCGATCGGCTGCTCGCGGAGGAGGTCGACGCCCCGAAGAGCCGCTGAGGAGTTCTCGAAGGAACCTCGAACCAATCGATGTCCATCTACAGACAAACCATAGACTACAGACAATCTACAGACCGTCCACAGAATATCAATCACTCGGAGGAATGCAGAATGGAAAAAAGAAGAGAGACGCGCATCGCACTGGGAGCGAAGG
>JBEIJP010000373.1:0-3920 GCA_040380245.1 Acidobacteriota bacterium
GAAAATCAGAGCTGACCTTGTCGATCTCGTCGAGCATGATCAGCGGGTTGTTGGTTCCAGCCTGCTGAATGGCCTGGATGACGCGGCCCGGCATGGCTCCGACATAGGTGCGTCGATGGCCGCGGATCTCGGCCTCGTCGTGCACGCCTCCCAGGCTGAGGCGGATAAATTTGCGGTTGACGGCGCGGGCGATCGACCGTCCCAGCGATGTCTTGCCGACCCCGGGAGGGCCCACCAGGCAGAGAATCGATCCCTTTGGCTTCTCCTTGATCTTGCGCACGGCGAGCGCTTCGAGGATCCGCTCCTTGATCTTCTCCAGCCCATAGTGGTCCTCGTCGAGGATCGTTTGGGCCTTCTTGAGGTCGAGGTTCTCCTTCGAGGCCTTCGACCAGGGGAGGGAGACCATGATGTCCAGCCAATTGCGCAGGGTGGCCGTCTCCGCGGCGTCGGGGTGCATCCGTTCGAGCTTCTTCAGCTGGCGCTCGACCTCCTCCTCGACTGCCTTGGGCATCTTGACTTTCGCCATCTTCTCGCGATACTGCGTGATGTCTTCGGCCAGTTCGTTGCCCTCGCCCAGCTCCTGCTGGATCGCTTTGAGCTGCTGACGGAGATAGAACTCACGCTGCGAGCGGTCGATCTCCCCCTTGGCCTGGGTGTTGATCTCCTGCTGAACGGTCAGCACCTCGATCTCCTTGGCGAGCAGCTCGTTGACCCGGTGGAGGCGCGGCAGGACCTCCACCGTTTCGAGGATCGATTGTGCCTCTTCGACGCCCAGATCGATATTGGAAGCGGCCAGGTCGGCCAGGCGTGCCGGGTCTTCGACCGTCGTGATGATGGCCATCACCTCCGGCGAGATGTTCTTGCCCAGGCTGATCGCCTTCTCGATCGCCGATCGAATGTTGCGCGTCAACGCCTCCAGCTCCAGGGAAGGCGGCGGGGCCTCTTCCTTGAGCTCCTCGATGCGCGCCTGCAGGTGCCGATCACGCTCCTCGACATAGTGGACGCGGGCGCGGGAGATCCCCTGCACCAGGATCCGGATCCGTCCATCCGGGAGCTTGAGCATCCGCATGATGATCGCCACTGTGCCAATCTGGTGCAGATCCTCTCCGGTCGGCTCTTCTTTGTTGGCGTCCCGCTGGGCCGTCAACATGATCATCCGGTTCTCCGCGAGTGCCTGGTCGACGGCGCGGATCGACCGTTCCCGGCTGACAAAGAGCGGAACGATCATGAACGGAAAGATGGAGATGTCGCGCAAAGGCAGGACCGGCAACATCTCGGGGATCCGCAACGATTCGTCGCTGGGTAGGTTTTCGGGCAGGACAACTTCCGGGTCAGGTATCTGTGTCGACATAGGTTTGGTCTGGGTCTTTTCGGCTTATCCGTGGTGCAGAACAGAGGAGGCCGCGCTCGCGGCGGCACCGCTGGGCAGTCTCTGGCCCTTCTGTCGGGCCGTCGCTCAGGATTGGATCGGAATGGGAATCGGTTGGCCCTCGTGGCCGATGCGGGGCAGGCGGATCTCCAGAATCCCCTCCTCCATCCGCGCGGTGATTCGCGTCGGGTCGATCTGCCACTTCAGTCCAATCGAAAAGTGGAAGGTCCCATACGCCCGTTCCAGGCAGAGAAAGCGAAGCGGGGGGCCTTCCTCTCCCGGGGGGTGAGAGGGAAGATGGGGACGGTCTTTGCGGCCTTCGACGCGCAGCCCCTCGTCCGTCAGGGAGAGCCGGACCTGCGCCGGATCCACCCCCGGCAACTCGACCCGAACCAGAATCTCACCAGAGACCTCCGCCAGGTCGATCGCCGGCATCCACTGGCTGGGAGACGTACCCTGCGCGGCCCCTTGCGCCCGTAACTCGTCGATCTGCACAAGCAGACGACGAACCTGCTCACGAAGTTGTTCGGCCACATCCCGCGAGAGCGGGAGAAACGAACCTGTCATCCCGGCTCCTGTATGGGCAGGGAGGGACTCACTCTTTCCCGTGATCACCCTCCCTACGTGAAAATACCGATGAAAATCGAATGAAAAGGGGGCTCTGGGGCCGTGCCCGGCCCGGGCCCCCCATCCTTCCTGAAACCCAGGAACCCTGGGACCGTTACTTCTGACCGGCCGCCAGGCTGGCTGGCTTCCAACGGAGTACCGGCCGGCGAGCCGCGGTCGCCTCATCGAGTCGCCCAATGCGCGTGTTGTGCGGAGCCTGTCGGACGAGATCAGGGTTCTCCCGTGCCTCCCGCGCGATCGACCGCAGCGCGTCGATGAAAAGATCGAGCTCCTCGCGGCCCTCGCTCTCGGTCGGCTCAATCATGATCGCACCGGGTACGATCAAGGGAAAGTAGACCGTCATCGGGTGGAAGCCATAGTCGATCAACCGCTTGGCGATGTCGAGGGTGTGCACCCCATTTGCCTGCTGGCGTTTGTCGTTGAAGACGACCTCATGCATCGGTTTGCCCTCGTACGCCAGCTCGTAGTCGTCCCGAAGGTGGTGGGCGACATAGTTGGCATTGAGGACGGCCGTTTCGGTCGCTTCCCGGAGCCCTTCCGGCCCGAGGGTGACAATGTAACACAGGGCTCGAACCAGGACAGAGAAGTTTCCGTGGAAGGCGCGGACACGACCGACCGAGTTCGGACAGTCATAGTTGAGCCGGAGACGCGTCGTTCCCGTCGGCGTCGTCTCCTCGACGACTCGTGGGAACGGCAGGAAGGGCGCCAGCTCACTGGTTACGGCGATCGGTCCCGCACCCGGGCCACCTCCCCCATGCGGTGTGGAGAAGGTCTTGTGGAGATTGAGGTGGAGAACGTCGACTCCCATGTCACCGGGGCGGGTCACTCCGACGAGCGCGTTCATATTCGCCCCGTCCATGTAGACCAGTCCACCCGCTTCGTGGACGATCCGACAGACCTCCTCGATCTTCTCCTCGAACATGCCAAGAGTCGAGGGGTTGGTCAACATCAGGGCGGCAACCTCGTCATTGACCACCGCGCGAAGGTTGTCGAGATCGACGCTGCCGTCACTGCCCGACTTGATCGTCTTGACCTGATAGCCGCAGATCGCCGCGCTGGCCGGATTGGTTCCGTGAGCCGAATCCGGGATGATGACAAACTTGCGGGCGTCACCGCGTGATTCGAGGCATTTGCGAATCGTCATCAGCCCGGTCATCTCTCCCTGCGCGCCTGCCGCTGGTTGGAGGCTGACCGCCGCCATCCCTGTAATCTCCGCGAGCGCGTCCTCAAGGTCCTTGAGCAGCCGCAGGTTTCCCTGCGCCAGCTCATCGGGCAGGTAGGGGTGGGCTGCGGCGAATCCCTCGAACCGCGAGACCCGCTCGTTCAGCTTCGGATTGTACTTCATCGTACACGAGCCGAGCGGGTACATCCCCAGGTCGACGGCGTAGTTCCAGGTCGAGATTCGGGTGAAATGGCGAATGACATCGACCTCGCTGACCTCTGGCAGGCCGGCCAGGTCATCCTCCCGCCGATCCTGCGGTGCGAGAAACTGTTCGATCGGCTGCGTCTCGACGTCGAGGGCTGGCAGGTGATACCCGATCCGCCCGGGTCGGGACCGCTCGAAGATCAGTCCCTCATTCTGATTGATGTGCTGACTGGCTTTCTTGATCACGATGATTCTCCTGGTCTTTCTTGTCTCCCGTCACAGCTGGACGGCCATTCGCTGATTGGCGTCTCGGCGCGACCACATCCTAAACCGTGGGGGCCGTGGGGGCCGTCGGGGCCGCGAGCGCGTCGACCAACCGATCGATCTCCTCGCGGGAGAGGGTCTCGGTGACGCAGACGAGAAGCTCATAGGGTCGGTTCTCGAAGAACCGGGAGAGGGCGATTCCCCCGAGGATCTTCTGGTCACGCAGTCGGGCCAGCAGATCGACAGCCGGGGTCGGGGTAGTCACGACAACTTCGTTGAAGAATCGGTTCTGGA
>JBEIJP010000374.1:0-3915 GCA_040380245.1 Acidobacteriota bacterium
ATTCTCATCCGATCGACACCAACACCGCCAGCGCCAGCATGACCGTCGCGGGAAGAGCCCGTCGCCAGGGGTCCCCAATCTTGACGTGCATGGCGATCGCTCCCACCATCAGGGCGATCAAGACCAACGCGGCTGGCTGCTTGAAGGGCTCAAACCAGAACCCGGCCACCATCAGTCCCGCGATGACCACCTTCGCCGTCCCCACCAGCCACATCATCCACAACGGCAGGCCATAGGCGACAAACTCCTCCTTCATATTTCTTGCCTGTCCTCCGCGATAGGACGTCGGCCGATTGAAGCGGATCAACCATACATTGAGCAGACCAAGCGCAATCAACACCTGCGCCAGCAGGACGAAATTTTCCATACCGTCTCCTAGTCGATATTCCTGGGTGGGTAGATTGCCATCGAGCAGAAGCCGGTTCTGCTCGACGGAGAGTCACGGTGTGAATACACCACATCTCACGGTAACTGACAAGCCTTTTCCGCCCCACTTCCCGAAACTTCAGCCAGAAGCTGGAAGGGAGACCCAACCCTCTCTCCGGGCGCTCTGAAAGATCGCGTCGAGGGCCTGCATATTGGCCAACGCGTCTTCCAGTGGAGTCGGAACAGGCCGATTCTCCAGCACCGCCCGCGAGAAGAGATCTCCTTGAATCGTGTACTGATTGCAGATCGGAAGCAGGATCTCCTCCTCCCTCCCACCAGCGACCAGCAGCATCCGGGCGGGCCGCTCCGGCACGGCATTGAAGGGCACCTCGATCTCCAGACGCCCGATCGTCCCATAGACGATGACGCGCTGGTAATGGGTCAACTGAGTCGCGCAAGTGAAGGTCGACGTGCGATCTCCAAAGTCGAGAATCGCCGAGGCGAGACGATCCACTCCAAAGCGGGGATCATTCTCGACCAGTCCCAGCACGCGGCGTGGCTCTGCTCCAAAGAGAAAACGGGAGAGCGAAACGCAATAGCAGCCGATGTCGAGCAGCCCTCCTCCTCCGATCCCCTCCTGGTTCCGCACGTTGCCCGGATCATCGTTGTAGTAGGAGAAGAAAGAGTGAATGGTGCGCAGCTCCCCAAGACGCCCTTCCTGCACGATGGCGAGCGCCCGCTGCCATTGCGGATGGAGCCTGTACATAAAGGCCTCCATCACTTTGCGATCAGGGTGGCGACGCGCGGCCTCAAGGAGCCGCCCGGCATCGGCGGCGTCCAGCCCAATCGGCTTCTCACAGAGAACGTGCTTGCCCGCCTCGAGCGCCTCGATCGACAACGGTACGTGGAGGTGGTTCGGGAGTGGGTTGTAGATCACCTCGATCTCTGGATCTGCGAGCAGCGATTCGTAGCTGCCATAAGCGCGCGGGATCCCCAGCCGGGCGGCCACTTCCCGGGCTTTTTCCCCATCCCGCGAAGCGATCGCCACGATCTCGGCCCACTGACAATCGCGCATCGCTGGAATGATCTTCTCCAACGCAAATCGTGACGTGCTGAGCACTCCCCACTTTACCTTTCTCATTCCTCTTCCTCCCGATAAGACAACCAGCGTCCGTTCCAATCATAGGCCTGAAGGCCTGTGAATCGCTTCTTGTAGTCGTAGATCGACGGGCCACGATAGGCATAGCCGGGGTAATAATAGACCATCCCACGCGCGATGGCGTACTCCACGCCGGCGAGAATCAGTTCAATTCCCAGGCTGCGTCGGCTCTCCGTCGGATCGAAGATCGCATAGACGGCCGAGGCCGCGGTCGCCCCTAGATCGAGAAAGCTTGCCGCCAGGAGGCGGTCTCCCTGATAGAGCGAGAGCTGATCGTTCCGACACGGCACCGTCGCCGGCCGTTCACTCAGGAAATCGTGAAGCGAGTCCGGGATGTTGTCGGCGAACCTTGTCTTGTGCTGGTCAAACAGAGATTCTACCGCTGGACTGATGATCGAGGGTGCAATCCGCAGCTCGAGATCCCGGTTGCGCGCACGAATCCGCCGCTGGCTGCGGGAGGGGGAAAAATCGGCCAGTCGAATCCTCAGCGGGATCACTCTTCGCCATTGGCCGTGGACCTCGATCAGCGAATACCGAAAGAAGTTCGTCCCAAAATGGCGCCACCCCTCAGCCAGCATCCGGTCGAGCTCCTCAGGACTGATCGCTTCCCGATGCAGATATTGATGGACGTATCTCATAAAAAGTCTGTCTTGCGCGGCATTTCTCCCGATCCGACTTGGTATTCACAAACCTTTTGAGAGAAACTGCAAAATCTAAGAACGATTTCTCCCCATCAGAGCGAACCCAAAAGGAAGAACGATTCAACTAAGCCCCTCCGGGCGGATTCGTTATCTCGTATGGAGCAACAGGACTCAAGGGATCTGGAGCAGTTTGGGTACCGACCGCAGCTGGAACGCTCGCTCGGCGCGTTTTCGAGCTTCGCGATCGCCTTCTCCCTCATCTCGATCAACACCGGGATCTTTGCCAACTTCGGGCACGGTTACCGGCACGTCGGACCGGCCGTGCTCTGGTCGTGGCTGGTCGTCCTCGGAGGGCAGCTGCTGGTCGCGCTGGTCATGGCCCGCCTCGCGGTGAGGATCCCCCTGGCTGGCTATGGGTACCAGTGGACCGCGCGCCTGGTCAATCCCCATTTTGGATTCATCGCCGGCTGGTTGTTGCTGCTCCAGTTCATGACCGGCTTTCCCGCAGTCTGCAGCGCGCTGGCAAGCTCCCTGGGAGGGGTCTTTTTTCCTCAAGGACCAGATCCGCAGATGGTCTCGTGGGGCAGCGCCGCCGTGATCCTGGTCGTCACCCTGATCCACCTCTTCGGCCTCCGGCTGGCGGCCTGGATCAATAACGCCGGGGTCTACGCCGAGATGGCCGGCGTGGTCGTGTTGACGATCGCACTCTTCTGGCTCCTCGACTGGTCGCGCCAGATCGATCTGAGTGCACGGTTGACGCCAGGCAGCAGCCTTCTCGGCGGGACGGTCGGCCTCTCCTCCCTCTCCCTCTCCCTGCTGATGGGAGCCTGGTGCCTGACGGGATTCGAGGCGGCGGCCGACCTCGCCGAAGAGACGCGTCAACCCCGCCGAACTGTCCCGCGCGCCATGCTCCTCTCGCTGCTCGGTTCCGGTCTGGCGGGGTTTCTCCTGCTCCTTGGCGTGATCCTGACCGTCAAGGACGTCACAGCGACGCAGCAGGCCGACAACCCACTCCTCTCCGTGCTCCTCGCGACCTTCAGCCCGGGACAGATGGCCCTGATCATGGGCGTGGTGGCGATCTCGATCCTTGCCTGCGCGATTGCCAGTATGGCGGCGGCTTCGCGCCTCCTCTTCTCCCTGGCGAGAGACCGCATGCTTCCCGGCTCCGGCTGGCTCGGGCAGATCGACGAGGGGCACCGGACCCCGCGCCATGCCCTCCTCCTCGTCTGGTTGCTCTCGACCGCCGTTGTCCTGATCTTCCGCACAACAGACCTGATCAGCAGCATCTCCGCCGTCGCCGGATACCTTGGCTACGCCTGCATCATGGTCGCCGCCCTCTGGGAAGCCAGGACCGCTGGCCCGCGCCGCGGCCGCGAGCGCATCCTTCCTGTCCTGGCCCTTCTCTGGACCCTGGGACTGAGCGCCGCCCTCGTCCTTCCTGAAACGGAGATTCCAGGGTGGACCGATCGGCACATCCCCGCCAAGGCCACCACCGTCGCCATCCTGCTTGGCCTGCTGCTCTACCTCTTCTGGTTGCGACGTCGCCTTCTGCGCGGAGAGGCCGGTCCGCCTCTGGTCGCCGCCATAGAGCGACCATCCGCCCCCTGAAGCTGTCCAGACGGCCGAGCCTGTCGATCCATCCACCCCCCCTTGAAGAAGGAGATGCCAACCATGTCGATTGAAGAGATTTCAGGCCACACCAACGTACATTCCCTCCGCACCGGTGGAGGTTGCCTCCGTGGAATCGGC
>JBEIJP010000375.1:0-3906 GCA_040380245.1 Acidobacteriota bacterium
CGTCGCCTATCTGCTCTATTGGATTACGAATCGAATCGCTGTCGACAACATGCGCGTTCGCCTCGGCGCGGTGGCTCTCGCCTCTCTCCTCAATTCGGCTGTCCGATTGCTCTTCTATGGACTGCTCGATATCGAGCTTCCGGTTCTGGTGGGGGGGGAGAGGATTGCCGCAAACCTTGTCTTTGGGCTGTTGATGAATCTGTGTGCTTCGGTAGCTTTTTATATCCTGCTGGACCGGCTCTTTCTGTGGGTCGATCCACTCCGGCGTCGGCGAACCGCCGCGCTGAGAAGGCGCCGATAGGTCCTGCCCGCCGCCGCGCGGCGACCCCGTCGATTGGCGGCTCAGGCGGGCGCACACAGGAATGGGAACGATGATCGAAGATACGTATCAATTGCGGGAGGACCACCGAAGAGCGGAGCAGCGGTTGCACTTGCTGCGGTTCATCGCGTTGGCGATCTTCCTGCTTCTCGCGGGGAGGCTCTGGTACCTCCAGATTGTCAATCGCGAGGCCTATGCCCTTCGAGCGGAGCAGAACCGTACGCGAGTCCTGACCATTCCCGCTCGACGCGGAACGATCTTCGATCGCCACGGGCAGATTTTGGCAACGAGTCAGCCTTCCCACAACATCCTCATTCACCGCCAGGATATCCGCAGCTTCGATGAGATTGCGCAGGTCCTGACCGACAACCTGCAGATCGAGCCGGACTGGCTGGCGCGTCGGTTCGAGGCGGCGCGATATGAAGCGCGCTACGAGTCGATCGTTGTGCGCGAGCAGGCGACCGCGGCCGAGGTAGCCTGGGTCGAAGCCCATCAATTCGAGTATCCGATGATCCGTGCCGAGGAGGCCCCCCGACGTTGGTACCCGCACGGGACGCTGGCGGCCCACGCGCTCGGGTATGTCGGAGAGGTCAGCCGGGAGGAGCTCGACAATCCCGACGCCGCCTTCTCCAAAGAAAAAGGCTTCCAATTGGGCGATGTGGTCGGGAAAGCCGGGATCGAGCGAACCTACAACGATCTCCTCAGCGGACGGGATGGCGCGCGGACGGTGATTGTCGATAGTCGCGGTCGGATTCAACGCGAGATCAGCGTTACCGAGCCGGTACCTGGACGGGACCTCTATTCGACGATCGATCTCTCCCTGCAGCGGGTCGCGGAGCAGCAGACCGACGGGATGCCCTCGAATCGCGGGGTGATTCTGGTCTCCGATCCCCGGAATGGAGAGATCCTCGCGCTGGTCTCCCATCCTGCTTTTGATCCCAACCTCTTCTCGCTGCGAGCCAAGAGTATGTGGGGACGGGAGGAGATCCGCGAACTCTACGAGGATCCCGACAAGCCCCTCTACAATCGGGCGATTCAGGGGAGCTATCCGCCAGGTTCGACCTGGAAGCTGTTGACGACCGTCGCCGCGCTGGGGGAGGGGGTGATCACCCCCGACGATTCCCGCGTGCAGGATGGAGGCATTCAGCTGGGCAATTACTTCATGCGCTCGCTCTCCAATTTGGGGATGCCGGATATCGTGACGGCCATCGCCGTCTCCGCCGATGGATACTATTACCGGCTGGGTCTCAGGCTGGGGGTCGAACGGTTTGAAAAATGGGTGCGCCTCTTTCGCTTTGGAGAGCGGACTGGGATCGATCTTCCCCGGGAGTCGAGCGGGCTGCCTCCGACGCGCGCGGTCAAAGAGAACATCACCCGCAATATCCTCAAGCGGCGGAAGGCCGATCAGAATCAGTCGTGGTCGGAGCGTGACGAACAGCTGGCGCTGCGGGAGGCTCGCTGGACCGACTATGACATGGCGGCCTCCTCGTTTGGACAGGGCACGAACGCCTCGACGCCCGTCCAGGTCCTGCGCTATGTCGGTGGGCTGGCGATGGGAGGGCAGTTTCACACGCCTCACCTGATGCGGCGCATCGCCGGTGGTATCGGCCGGTCAGGTGGCTGGCAGCCCGAGACGGTCTATCAGGATTCGGGACGGTTCACCGTTCCAATGGCGATTGAAACCGTGGAGATCGTCAAGCGGGGGATGTGGCTGGCCGTCAATGGGAGTGGCACGGCGACGGCGGCGGCCGTCGCCGGGTTCGATGTCTGCGGCAAGACCGGGACTGCCCAGGTCGCCTCGAACGATAAGGCGGGCGTGAAGAACCGCGACCACGCCTGGTTTATGAGTTTCGCTCCGCGTGATCAACCTGAACTGGCAGTCGTCATCCTGACGGAAAATGCCGGGTTCGGGGGCAAACAGTCTGCCCCACGAGCCAAACCGATCTACGAAGAGTACCTCCGACTCAGCCGAACGGCTCTGGCGGAGTCACCAATTGTCCAACGCCCCTCCTCAAACGAGGCGCCGGGGCTGGCAACGAGACCGTCCGGAGGAGGGCCGGGTCGGTTGGAGTGACGCACAGCGGGATCACCATGCTTCCCAAGGTAACGGATCGATATCTGGCCGATTTTGACTGGCCCTTGCTTGCTGTGGCACTGGCGCTGGCTGTCTTTGGCATTCTCGAAATCTCGAGTGCCGAGCCCAGTCCGGGCCTTTGGCGACGGCAGGCCTTTGGTGTTGCTCTGGGAACAGGACTCCTCCTGGCGATAACCCTCATCGACTATCGTCGAATTCTCGGACTGGCTCCGGCGCTCTACGCGCTGGGAGTCGTCCTGCAGCTGCTGGTCTTCACCCCGCTGGGGAAGATGGTCAATGGCAACCGGAACTGGTTGTACCTCGGGCCGATCGGCCTCCAACCCTCCGAATTTGCCAAGATCTCCACCATTCTTCTTCTCGCCGCCATTTTGTCGAGAGGCCGCTCAGGTCCACCCGGTTTGACCTCCCTGATCAAGCCGGTGCTGATCTGGGCACTCCCGACAGGACTGGTTCTCCTTGGAAACGATACGGGAAGCGCGCTCAGCTTCTGCTCGTTTCTGGTGGCGATGCTCTTTGTGCGGGGGATCTCCTGGCGCTGGGTCGCGGCGGGGATCGGGGGGCTGATTCTGGTCCTCACCTTCTCCATCCCGATCCTCAAGCAGTGCAAAGGTTACAAATGCGAGCGGATTCGGGCAGTCTACTGGCCCGATCTGGCTGAAAAACGGTTCCGCTACCAGAACGACCAGGCAGAAATTGCGGTTGGTTCCGGGGGAATCTTCGGTAAGGGATTGAGAGGAAGCACGCAGGGAAGCCTCGGATTTGTGCCCGAGGTCGAAAATGATTTTATCTACGCCGTGACTAGCGAGGAGTGGGGATTTGTTGGTGGGTTTTTGACCCTGACCGGCTATCTGTTTCTCGTCATGCGGATGCTGCAGACAGCGCAACGGGCTCGTGAGCGGGAGGGTCTCTATCTGGCCACGGGTGTTGCCGCGCTGCTGCTGTACCACATGACGGTCAACATCGGAATGGTCTTGCGGTTGATCCCAGTGATGGGCATCCCTCTTCCGTTGATGAGCGCGGGTGCGTCGTCGGCGGTCGCGACTCTGTTGGGGCTGGGGCTGATCCTCAGCATCCGCCTCAACCGCTTTGTCAACTGACAGGGTGAGGAACTCCCCTCTGTCGATGGGCGGCCGCGGAAGCTGGCGTGGCGTAGACTACCCAAAATAGATCGATTGGATGGTGGCGGGAGCCGGCATGGCGGAAGAATTTCTCCGGCATCGTTCGGCCTGGCTACCTGGGAGAGTGGAATGGCCAAGGAATTGATTGTCAGCGTCAATGGGCGCGAAAAGAAGATTGCGATCGTCGAGGACGATCTGGTCACCGAGTTCTATGTGGAGCGTGGCGACGAGAATCAAGGAATCGTCGGCAACATCTACAAAGGGCGGGTGATGAAGGTGCTGCCAGGGATGCAGTCGGCGTTTGTCGACATTGGATTGGAGAGGGATTCCTTCCTGTATGTCTCCGATTTCCTCGATGAGGAGGAGATGGACGA
>JBEIJP010000376.1:0-3905 GCA_040380245.1 Acidobacteriota bacterium
GTCGAGGCTTGATCCGTCATCGTCTGGAGTGACTTCTCGACCTGGGTCAGCCTCGTCCTCAGGTTGCGAGCCAGCGAAAGGGTCTCTTCCCGGATCGCGAGGACCTCTTTCCCCCGGAGAATCTGGCTGCGGAGCAGGTAGTCTCCCTCAGCGAGCGCGGCGATAGGGAGCGCCCCTGTCAAGGGGAGCTGTTTCAAGGGCAGGTTGAGCACCTGTCGCGCCGGTTGTCCTTCGAGTTGCAAGGTCATCCGTAGAAGAAGATCAGGAGGGACCGTCTCCTTGAGGCTGGGAGGATCTTCAGGCGACTTCTTCCGCCACTCAACCGAGTAGAGAGGCTGGAGGCTGATTGTCACCTGATCGGCCCCAGGGTCGGCCATCCGCGTCGAGAGGCGCAAATAGAGGGACTCCGCCCAGCGTCGCTCCACTGAGGGCGGGGATGTCGATTCCAAGGCAAACCGGGCATCGTCCATGGCCCGGGCCGCTTCCGCCAGCTTGAAACCGAAGAAGAGCGTCACCGACTGCTTGAGGTGCTCGACCGCACGCGTTCGTTCGGTCGGCGTTCGTGTCTTCTCCCAGGCCATTTCGCAGGCGCGTAGCTTCTGGCCCAGGACAAACCGCTCGGGTTGGGCGTGGACAGGGGAGGGGAGATACCCTCCCAGGCCAATTGAGAGAACGACGAGGCTCAGCGCGCTGAACCTGGTTCTTCTGGCGTGTCCCGAGCCATACCGCCGGCTTCCGAGTGGCAACTGTCGGGTGCGGGTTGCCTTGGTCTTCATCGCGGGCTCTCTCCCTTCGTCTCCGTCTGGCCGGTCGTTGGAGCGGGATCTCCCGCCTGGACCCAGGCCTCGTTGAAATGAGCGTGCTTGATCGCTTTTCGCCGAGGCTTTCCTTGCGGGTCGAGCGGGACCTCTTTGCGATTGTCGAAATAGCTGTAGGTGGCGTGGAGGGATCCATCCCGTGCCTGGATCAGGGATGGGTAGTGATAGGAACCGGCCTCTGGCCCAGGGGGATCGGCTTCGAGGTGGCGCTGCCAGCGCCAGGTTGCCCCTTCATCGTCCGAGATGGCGACGGCGAGGCGATGACGGCCGGCCTCCGTGTCGTTGTAGATGAGGGCCCAGTGGCCATTGCGCAGGTTGATGATCTCGGCTCCGGCCCCTGGGTTGGGGAGCGAGCTGTCGGTCACCGGAGACCAGGTCTCGCCTCGATCGAGCGAAACGCTCTGGTGCAATCGTTTGGGCGGGGGGCCATTGTCACGCATCAGCGTGTAGAGCGCTCCATCCTTCCGTCGGACGAGGCTCGGTTGGATGTTCCCCCATCCGATCAGTGGTCGGCTCGCCTTCCAGGTCCGGCCCCAATCATCGGTGATGGCCATCAGCGAGAAGGAGTACCCGTCGGAGTAGAGCGGGACGATCAGCCGTTTTCCATCGAGCAGGAAAGGATGGGCACGCGTCATCCATCCGAGTCGGCGCGAGAGCTTGTCGGCCGCCTGTTTGCGCAGGCTCTGGATGTGGGTACGGGCCCGGCCCTGCAGCGCCTCCGGCATCCCCCCGATCTCTGTTTCCCATTGGCGCGTGACCCGCTCGACCTCCTCGACGAACTCCTGCCCAGGGGTGACGTGCAGCACTTCGGATGTCTCCCATTTCGGTGGCCCCTCGCCTTGATACTGACGGGCGATCTTGTACTTCATGAGGGCCGTGTGCCATTCGTTGGCCATAATCGTTGGCCAAAGGAGCCAGAGCCGGTTTTGTGGATCGAGAAAGAGGGTGCAGTTGGTGTCGGGATACCCCGGCGTGTCAGCCATCTGGAAGCGAGGGCCCCAGGTCTTGGCCCCACGTGGCCGACGCGCACCTTCGATGATCACGTCATCGGCTTGCCGCTCTCCCGATCCATGAAACCAGGTGACGATCAGCTCGCCATTCGGGGCCTCGACCACCATCGAGGAGTGGTTGTGCCAATGCTCCAGCGGAAAGATCAACTCCGCCGTGTGGAAGGGGCTCGCCGTCGCCCGCCCGGTGGCCTCTCCCCAGCTGGCGAACGAACGGCTGGGGCCGCTCAGTCCCAGCGCCAGACTGAGGGCAAGCGCGCCCAATCCCGCGACGGCGCCAATCGTTGGCTTCCACCAGGTCCGCTCGACTGTCTTATGTTTCATATATCTATTCAGTTCTCCTCTTCCTGAGACCAGATTGGCATCGTTGGTCGCCCCCAGACATCCCCAAAAGAGAGAAGCCCCTCTTCTGGAAAGAGATTGGCGCCGGACCTCTTTCTTCCGCCTGACACGGTCAGGCTTGCTGGAATACTCCTGCTTCGGGCTATAATGTAGCCTGTTTCTTGAACAGGCCAACCGCCGAAGATTGAATGATCGTCCTGACGCCGGACCGCGAGTCAGCAACTCTCCAGGATCCGCGCGATGATTCGTCCCGTACCCAATTCTCGAGTAACCATTTATCGGTAGAAGCGTACATTGTATCCATGAAACAGAATGCCCGACACTCTTTTTTTTCATTCAGGTACGAGACTGGGAAAAGTCCCGCTGGCAGAGACGGGAACGGCGCCCGCGGTAAAGAGCCCCTGGAACAACGTCATTTGGTAAAAACGCGTTGGGGCTGGAGGGTGCTGCCTCTCTTCTGCTGTCTTCTGACGGCGGGTTGTGGCTCCAAGGGGGGACCAGCAGCAGGGAAGTCGACGGTCACAGGTGCGGCCGGGGAGCCACGGACGGTGCAGATTGCTCAGACCGAACGACGCCAATTGACACAAGTAGTCGTGGCTCCGGGGACACTGGCTGCCGATGAGCAGGCAACCGTCAGCTTCAAAGTACCGGGTCGCCTGGAACGGCTTGCCGTCGACCTCGGGTCGTCAGTCGCCCGGGGAGGTCTCATTGCCCAGCTCGAGACCAACGAATATCAAGTCCGTCTGCAACAGACAGAAGCGGCGCTCCAGCAGGCACGGGTAAGGCTCGGCCTTCCCGCGATCGGGGAGGACGACCAGGTTGTCCTCGAAAACACCTCGCTGGTGAGAGAGGCGGCGGCTTTTCTCGCCGAAGCTCGGCAGAACCGCGAACGCACCCGTCAACTGGTCAACCAGGGCATCCTCCCGAAAGCGGAGTTGGATCGGGTTGAATCGGCCTACCAGGTGGCGGACAGCCGCTATCAGGACGCCCTCGAAGAGGTTCGCAACCGCCAGGCGGTCCTTTTACAAAGACGGTCAGAATTGGCGATCGCCCGCCAGCAACTGGTCGAGACCACGCTGCTCGCTCCCTTCGCGGGGGCGATTCGGGAGCGCCGGGCATCACTCGGAGAGTTTCTGCCGGCGGGCACACCAGTCGTGACGGTCGTTCGGCTGCATCCTCTCCGCCTGCGGGTAGAGATCCCCGAACGAGACGCGCGCGGGATTCGTCAGGGGCAATCGGTCAAGGTGACAGTCGACGGAGACATCTCGATATATGCTGGGCGGGTCGCGCGCCTCAGTCCCGCCTTTCTCGAACAGAGTCGGACGTTGGTGATCGAAGCCGAAGTGGACAACCGGGACGGGCGACTTCGCCCCGGATCCTTCGCTCGCGCAGAGATTGCGACGTCGACCGTCGAGAGCGCGGTCATGGCTCCGAGTTCGTCGATTGTCACCTTCGCCGGGATTCAGAAGGTCTTTGTGGTACGCAACAATAAGGCGATCGAACAGACGGTGATTGTCGGACGTACCGAAGGCAACTGGAAGGCCCTGGAAGGCGTCGAAGCAGGCGTTCCAGTCGTTCTCTCCCCGGGAAGTATGGTTACCGGGCAGCCCGTGACGGTTCAGCCCTGATTCAGGACTGAATTGGTCAAGGTCAATTTCTATCCGTCTCTTGAAGAAGGCACCTGCCGAAGGAGGCAAGATGAAGATTCCGTCGCCCCCCGTATCCCTGCTCAGTGAGA
>JBEIJP010000377.1:0-3894 GCA_040380245.1 Acidobacteriota bacterium
CAGCACCTCCTCTGCCCGGCGGTTCCTCTCAGCGGATGTGGAAGACTCGCTCCACCACCTGTGATCCGCGCTTTTCGACCCGCACCCAGCGGCTGTTGTTGTGGAGGGAGATCCAGCGGCGCTCCTCCACCCGATAATGCCAGTCCTTGTCCGATTGATAGAAGAGCTGAAGACCACGCCCTTCGAGGATGTCGAGAATCTCGTTGTCGTGGTAATTCCGTTCGTCGTAATCGGTCAATGCCCGCTGCCCCATCTCCGAGTAGAGTTCGTTCAACTCGAGCAACATGTCGTTGATCGACGGCTCCATCGCCACGGCGTTGAGCCCAATCCGCCTGGCTTCGCGCAACGTAATCGGATAGGAGTGCCAGGGGTAGTCGGAGTTGAGAACTTTGCTGATCGAGGCCGCGCGCCGCTTATCGTTGAGATGATAGGTCAGGATCTCCGTACAGAGGCGAATCGAGAGCGAGCTGCTTCGGTCGACCGCCCCGATCACCAACGGGTGGATGTGCTGAAAGATCGAGCTGTAGGGGTTATCCGACTCCCCCTTCGCCTCCTTGCGCCAGAGATGCAGAATGCGGGTCAACTCATCCAGGCTGACGCTGACGCGGTTGTTGTTGGCATCGATCGGGGAGAGGTCGTGGGTCAGCGAGGTATCGACCGCCGAGAGATGCGCCAATGGCCCCATCTGGATCTCATCGGCGCCAAGCGCGATCATGGTCGCCGCCGAGACGCAGTTGAGGGGCACCAGCACGACCAGCTCCTGGCAATACTGGCGCAGCAGGTGTACGATGCGCAGCGAGGCCATCCCGGTTCCCCCGTTCGACTTGAGGAAGAGGCCCAGCCGCTTCTGCGGGCCGAGATGCCGCATCTGGGCATAGAAGGTCAGGACATCCTCTTCACAGACGTCTCCGTTCGGGCCGTGCCAGAAGGCCAGACAGGGATGGCCAAGATGCTTCTCGACCTCTCCAATGACCTTCTGGGTCTCTCGAAAAAGAATCGGCGGCTTGTTGATCTTCCGTTTGGTCGCCATACGATGTTGCCGGGAGATCTCTCTCCCTCTCCTCTCTCTTTGCTGGTGCCGAGGAATATCGGTTTCGACGGAAGCTCAACCTGCCAACTCGGCCACATGTTCGGCGCGGAAGAGCATCCTTCAGGGAGATTTCGCCGGGAGATCGTGCGGCGCGAAGGCCGCAGGCAGAAGATCCCCGGTCTTTCGGTAAAGACGATCGCCTCGCAGATTGGCCATGACCACTTCCCCCTCCGGCCCCATCAGCTCCAGCATGACCTGGCGACAAGCGCCGCAGGGGGAGACCGGCCGGTCGGTGGCGGCAACGACGACGATTCGGACCAGCCGGCTGTCGCCCTCGGAGACCGCCTTGGTGAGCGCGACCCGCTCGGCACAGATCGTCAAGCCATAGCTCGCGTTCTCGACGTTGCACCCAGTATAGCACTGCCCATCCGCCGCCTCGACAACGGCTCCCACGGCAAAGCGGGAATAGGGAGCGTAGGCCCGCGCTCTCGCCTCGCACGCCAGTTCGATCAATCGAGCCAGAGCGTCTTCACTCACGCGAGTTCCTCCCTCCACCCGGGGCAAGGCGGTCGGGCCGGGGCTGGCCCAGGAGCTGCGCCTGAATCCGCCCGGTGATCAGATCGATCCCCACTTCGTTGTGCCCCCCCTCGGGAATGATGACATCAGCGAAGCGTTTGGAGGGCTCGACGAACTGCTCATGCATCGGGCGGACCGTCGCGAGGTACTGGCGGATGACCAGATCGACAGAGCGCCCCCGTTCGGTCACATCGCGTTGCAATCGACGGATGAACCGCAGGTCGTCAGCGGTGTCGACGAAGATTCGCAGATCCATCAACTCCCGCAATGCCGCGTCGACAAAGATGAGAATCCCTTCGAGCAGCAGGATCGGACTGGGGTCGATGCGGACCGTCTCCTCGCGCCGCTCGTGACGGGCAAAATCGTAGACGGGCATGGCGATGGGTTCCCCTGCCCGCAGGGATCGGACGTGATCGAGAAAGAGTTCGTTGTCGAGGGCATCCGGGTGATCGAAGTTGATCTGATGACGAAGTTCGAGCGGCATCTCCCCGAGGTTTCGGTAGTAGCTGTCATGCTGGAGATAGGCGACCCGCTCCCGACTGATATTCTCGAGAATCCGTTGGGAGACCGTCGTTTTTCCCGACCCCGTTCCTCCACAGATGCCAATGATCATCATACGACCCCCTCTCGATCCCTTCCCTCCACGCCTGCCAGTGATCACCGTCCGACCTGTGCTCAGGAAGCGGGGAGACGGGCGAGAACCCGAACGAGAAACTCGCAGAACTGGTCGCTGACGCGCTCTCCCATCGAAAGCACGTCGGCATGGTTGATCGGTTCCTCCAGAACCCCCGCCGCGGCATTGGTGATCAGTGAGACGCCAAGAACCTGCATCCCGATCTGACGCGCCACAATCGCCTCTGGAACTGTCGACATCCCCACGGCGTCGGCGCCGAGCAACCGCAACATCCGGATCTCGGCTGGCGTCTCATAGTTGGGCCCTTGCAGCGCCATGTAGACCCCTGCCTGCAACTGGATTCCCATCTCGGCCGCGACCTCCTGGGCCAGTTGACGGTGGGCCCGGGAGTAGACTTCGGTCATATCCGGGAATCGTTCGCCAAGCCGATGATCGTGCTTCCCGCGCAGAGGACTGGTCATCATCAGGTTGATGTGATCCTGGATCAGCATCAACTCGCCGGCGCGAAAGTTGAGGTTGACCCCGCCAGCCGCATTGGTCAAGACCAGCTGACGTACGCCGAGCGCCCCGAAGGTCCGGATCGGAAGCGTCACCTCGTCCAGGGAGTACCCCTCATAGTAGTGGAAGCGCCCCTGCATGACGGCGACCGTCACCGGACGAGACGGCGCGTCAATCTGGCCGATGACCAGTCGCCCCGAGTGCCCCTCCACCGTCGACCGGACAAAATCCGGGATGGTCTCGTAGGGGATCACCAGCGGCTCCCGCAACAGCTCCGCAAAACGACCAAGCCCACTTCCCAGAACAACCGCCGCCTCTACCGGGGCGTGCACCCGTTCGCGAAGATAGCGCGTCGCGCTCTGTGCCCGATCAAAGATCGATTCCGTCATGTCTGTTTCCTTGTGTCCATTCCACGGGAGATTGCCGCCGGCCCCTTGACTAGTCCTTGCGGTAAGCCAGCCCAAGAGCCCTCGGAGGGGTCGCGCGTCGGATCAGCCCCGCGAGCGCCACGATCGTCAGGAGATACGGGATCATCTGCACGAATTGCGTGGGAAGATCGACCGTCCCTTCCATACGAATCGCCACCGCCTCGGCCAGGCCAAAAAGGAGACAGGCGAGAACGGCTCCCCCCGGGCTCCATTTTCCAAAGATGAGCGCCGCCAGGGCGATGAAGCCACGCCCCGCCGTCATGTTCCGTGTAAAAAGGGAGTTCTGACCGATGGAAAGATAAGCGCCTCCGAGGGCGGCCAGCCCCCCGGAGAGGAGAACCCCGGCGTAGCGCATCCGCTTGACGCTGACTCCCGCGGTATCGGCAGCCTCTGGATTCTCTCCGACCGCTCGCAACCGCAATCCGAAGGAGGTTCGCGTCAGCAGATACGCTGTCCCCGCCAGAAGCAGAAAGGCGAGATAGACCAGCGGTTTCTGATTGAAGACCGAGGCGAGGACCGGAGAAGATCGCGGGTCGAAGAAGATCAGATCGGGCAGCACCTGCTCCTTGGCCAGCTGCGGAGTCGCCCCCGTCGAACCGAAGATCGCCCCGGAGAGGAGCGCGGGGATTCCGAGCAGCAGCAGATTGATCGCCGTTCCACTGACCACCTGGTCCGCGCGCCAGGTGATGGTCGCGGAGGCGTGAATCCAGGCGACCATCAGCCCCGCC
>JBEIJP010000378.1:0-3875 GCA_040380245.1 Acidobacteriota bacterium
CGGAACTCCTCCCTGGCCAATTGGTAGCCCCAGTCGCGGAACGCGCCCTCGGTAAACTTCATAATGTTTCCCTTGTGGACAATGGTCACGACCTTGCGCTGCTGGTCGATGGCGTACTGAATGGCGCGCCGCACCAGGTTGCGGGTCCCGGTGATCGAGATTGGCTTGATCCCGATTCCGGAGTCGGCGTTGATCCGGTAGCCCCACTCGCCGAGAAACTCGATCAACCTGGCGGCCCGATCGGTGCCTTCCTGGAACTCGATGCCAGAGTAGACGTCCTCGGTGTTTTCACGAAAGATGACGACGTCGAGCTTCTCCGGATGGCGAACCGGGGAAGGAACCCCGTCGAAATAACGGACGGGCCGAACGCAGGCGTAGAGGTTGAGGACCTGTCGCAAGGCGACATTGAGGGAGCGGATTCCTCCGCCCACGGGGGTGGTCAGGGGCCCCTTGATAGCGACGACAAAGTGCTGGATCGCGTCGAGAGTCCCCTGGGGGAGCCATTCCTGATAGTTCTGGAACGCCTTCTCGCCGGCGAAGATCTCATACCAGGCAATGCGGCGCTGCCCCTGGTAGGCCTTCTGGACCGCCGCGTCGAAGACGCGCTGGGAAGCCGCCCAGATATCGACGCCCGTTCCATCCCCTTCGATAAAAGGAATTACCGGGTTGTCAGGCACATGAAGTCGGCCGCCTTGGACTCGGATCGGTTGACCATCGGCCGGGGTTTGCATTCCATTGAACGTGGGCATAAGGGCGTACACTCCTGACTCAAATTGAATTGGTGAAACCGCCTGTGTCGATCCCAGGAGAAAAGCAGTCGGTCTCGGTAGAACTGTACCGAGGGTAAGGCCGTTGGGGACGACAGCCATTCGGGGAACATTCAACAGGACTGGCGAGTCTAACAATGGGCCGGGAAGGTGTCAAGGAACGGAAAAATCGCGAGCCGGGGCGCACCGATCCGCAGAGCGGAGGCTTTCCATGCGATTCCGGTGTCGGCTATAGTGACCGGCCATGGGCGTGGAGACGAACAGTCAGGAAGCGTTCGAGCAATTCATGGCCGGGCTGCCCGCGGCGCGCGCCATCGGGATGGCTGAACGGGCCGTGGGACTGATCACGGAAGGAATGCTCGAAGAGGGGGATCCGGGACGGGACTGGCCGCCGCGGGCGGCCGTCTCTCTGCTCGGCTCGCTGGCCGGGCATGCCAATCGGGAGATCGCGGAGGCGGTGACCAGCCGGCTCTTCCGGGAAGGGATCGAGCGGATCAACGATTCGTTTGCCGCGAGCGCGGAAGAGCGCTATCGGCGACTCTTCAGTCAGCTGATCGACTTCTGGCGCAGTCGGCCGGAAGGGAACTTCCTCGCGGAAGGGCTGCGGTCTTTTTCGATGGGGGGCGAGGAGAGCCTTGCCGCTCGGCATCGTGGCCTGGCGAGCCGCCCTAGCCCGACGGTCGCCGAACAATCCGCCGTCCGGAAGGTTCTCTTCCTGTCGCGGGTGACCGTCGGAGCGGATGTCGCCATCACCAGCGTGCTGATGGCGGCGCTGCGGGAGGCGCTTCCGGGCGCGGAGCGGGTGCTCCTCGGAGCGGAGCGGCTGCGGGAACTCTATGGCGGCGAGGCCGGCCTTCAAGTCCGGCCGATCGACTATCCGCGTGGGGGCTCCCTGCTGGCCCGACTGCAGAGCTGGCCAGCCACGCTTGCCGCCATCGACCGGGAACTGGAGGGGCTTGGCCCTGGGGAGGGGTGGGTCATCGACCCCGACTCCAGATTGAGCCAGCTCGGCCTGCTCCCCCTGCTCAAAGCGGACCGGGGCTACTACCACTTTCCGAGTCGGGGGCACAGGATCGCGGGAGAACCGGCCGCGGGACTCCCGCTGGGTCAACTGGCGGCGCGGTGGATCGAGCGCCTGCTTGGAGACACGCTCGCGGAAAGGCGAGACGACCTCTTGCCCTACCTTGCCCTGCCCAGGCGGGAAAGGGAGGTCGGAAGCACCCTCGCCAACTGGATGAGATCCGGAATGGAAGGAGCTGACGCGACGCTGGCGACCGTCAGCTTCGGGGTGGGGGGGAACGCGGCGAAGCGGCTCACCTCGGAACACGAGACGGCAATCCTCCACCACCTGACCCGACAGGGCCGCGTGATCCTCGACAGCGGCGGATCGGCTGAGGAACGGGCCACGGTCGAGGAGGTCGTCGCCCCCTTGCAGACCGCGGGAGTGACAGTCTCGGTGGCCCGGGAGGGGGAACCACTCGCCAACCTCCTCCGCGACACCCCGCGCCCAGCCATCCTGCGCTGGGAGGGCGGGGATCGGTTCGCTCGCGGGGCTCATCGCGGCGAGTGACCGGTATCTGGGCTACGACTCTTCCGGACAACACCTCGCCGCCGCGCTCGGGGTCCGCGGGCTGACCCTCTTCCTGACAGACAATCCGCCCGCCTTTGCCGAGCGCTGGCGCCCAACCGGCAAGGGGGAGGCCCAGGTCCTCCGTCCTGCCCCCACCATCCCCATTCCCGAACTGCTGCGGCTTCTGCCAGGATAAACCCTGCAAAGCCAAAAAGAGACCAAAAAGAGACCAAAAAGAGAGAGGACCAACCAGATCCCTTGCCGGTTGATCCTCTCTCCTTGAGAAGGCACTCCTCGTCAGAGGAGGATACGTCAATTCGCGGGTCGGAACGAGATCTTGATGCCGACTCGGGAGATCTGTGCGACCCCCTTGGTTGTCGTCGTCAGGGTCAGGTCGGCGTCGGTGCGTCCGGCCAGTCCGGGCACCAACTTGACATCGAGCTGATCGCGTCCGTTGTTGCCCGGTTGTGGGGCAAAGGTATCGGCCACCAGATCGGTCTCGCCTATCTTGACGTTGATCTTCTCGGCAAAACGCCATCCCGTGCCAAAGACTCGCAGGATGTTGGGACGCTCCGTCGTGCCCACCGCGCAGGGGGGATCGCTGAAGGTGACCGTCCCATCGGCCGCGACCGTCCCGCAGCGGGCCGACGCGTTGCCCAGGCCGTCGTTGTTGGCCGAGAAGATCCCGGGGAAGGCGTCGAGGATCTTGACACGCCCCCGGGCTACCTTGGTCCCACTGAAGACCGCTACCTCGACCTGGTCTGCCAGTCGCAGTGTTTCAGGAACGACGATCCGGACCTGGTTCGGCTTGACCTCCTCGATCCGGGCCGGTTGCCCGCCCACCGTCACCCGAACGCCGGCCAACTCGAGGGGCAGCTCCGGCCCCGGGGCGACCGCGGAACTGGTCGCGAGGTCCGTTCCCTGGACGATCGCCAGCGACCCACGGGCGACGAGCCCTGTCTCGAAGCTGGCGGCATTGATCACGGTCAGCGCCGGATCAGCTGGCAGGAAGGAGACAGTCGATTTATTGCTGTCGAGCGAGGTCGCCCCTGTCGAAGTGACGACGATCTCGAGATTCTGCTTTTCAGCCAGGTCTTTCGACAAGCCGATATTGAGCTGATCGAGACCGGGGAACTGGCGCTGCGGACCACTATAGGTCGGGATGAAGGTCGCGTCTCCGACCTTGACCTGGACCGAGAGCGCGTTGCGAATGCCCGTGCCGTAGAGCACGAGGGTGTGAAACTGCGATTCGTTCCCCACGTCGCATGGCGGCGCCGTCAGCGGAAAGGTGAGCCCATCGGGAGAGAGCTTGCCGCACTGGGCCGCCGCCGGGCCCTTGCCGTCTCCAGAGATGGTGAAGATGCCTGGCGCCGCGTCGGCCAACTGAACCTTGCCGTTGGTCAGCACTCCATTGTTGTTGACGGTAAACGGCACGTCAGCCGCTGGCCGTAAGTTCTCCGGCAGGAGCAGGTTGATCTGGGTCGGAGAAGCATAGATCAGCCGCGTCGAGAAGCCGTTGATCGAGACCGTCACCCCGC
>JBEIJP010000379.1:0-3867 GCA_040380245.1 Acidobacteriota bacterium
CTGTCAGGCCGTCGAGTACGCCCATGACCAGCAGGTTCTTCACCGCGACATCAAGCCGGGAAACGTACTGGTCACCACCGAGGGGAAGGTCAAGCTGCTCGACTTCGGGATCGCGCGGATCCTTCGACCAGACAAGCAGGGACCTGACAACCAGTTGGGGGCCGGCTCCGAACAGCTCACCGGGACACCGCTCCTCTCCTTCGAGTACGCCAGTCCAGAGCAGGTTCGCGGGGAACGGGTCGGTTTCGCGTCGGATATCTATTCGCTGGGAGTTCTACTCTATGTCTTGATCGAGGGGCGCCTGCCGTACGACCTTCCCAATCGGGCGCCATTGATTCTCGCGGAGGCGATCACCGGAGGTTCGCGGCAGCCGCTGGAGAAGGCCGGTGGGTCGTGGATGACCCGGCAGCTGACCTGTCTCTTCGAGAGGGCAATGGCGAAGCAGGTGCGGGACCGCTACCCCTCCGTCGCGGCCTTGCGCCACGATTTGACCGCTCTCCTCGAGGGGCGGACGATCGAGCGGGGAAGACTCACGCGTCTGCTTCCCACGCGCCGCGCCCTTGCCACGCTGGTCCTTGCGGCCATCGTCACCTCCATCGGGCTCGGGGGGGCCTGGTCGATCGTCGGACCTCTCTCCTGCCGTTCGATCTCCGATTCTGCCCTCATCCGCTATGCCGATCGCCTCTCGGAGGCGCGACTGGCATTGCGGGAGGGAGACCAACCACGAGCCCAGACGATCCTCTCCCAGATCGAGGCCGATCCCGCACTGAACTCCCAACGGGGGTTCGAGTGGGGCTATCTGATGAACCAGGCGGAGCAGCCGCGTGTCTTTCGACACTCCAACAAGGTCGATACATCCAATTTCTCTGCCCAGGGGGACTTTCTCGTGACGACGACGGAGGACTTTTCGATCCTTCACCTCTGGGATCTCACGAGTGGGAAAAAAATCCGGACCAGGCAGGTCCCTGGTCAGAAGCTCTGGTCGGGGATCCATCAGGTCTTTCCAGGCTTTCCCTTGCAACTGGTCGATCTCAAAGGAAGCCTTGGCGTCGAGGATGTTGCCAGCGGCCGTCAGCTCGCCCGGTGTCCTCTCCCGTCAGGAGGGTTGATCGGCGTCCACACCTTTCGCGGGGAGTTCTATACCGTCGAGAGGCAGGGGACCGTCCTCAAGTGGGATCTACCCACCTGCCGAACGACCAGGCACATGAAGATTGAACCTCTTCAAGAAGGCACTTTTACTTCCTTTGACAACCATCCACTGCTGGTCAACGAGTCGAAAAGGTCGATCTCGGTCTGGAGTCTGCTCAGTCGGCGACTGCTCGTCCACATTCCTCCGCTCCTTCCTCAGCCGGGCAGAGAACTCGAGCGTCTCCAATTCGACGAGACGGCGACACGGATGGCCTTCTTTCGGTTTCAGGACAAGGTGGAAGTGTACGATCTTCGGACGGGGCGGCTTCGACTGCGCTACCGGGAGCCGGAACCGGTGATCCGGATTCTTCTCGATTCGCGAACCGACCGGGTGATCACCCTGCACCACTCGGGCAAGGTCAGGATGCGATCCATCTCCGGGCAAGACCAGTTTCCAACCTTCGATCTCGGGGTGCCGATTCAGGATGGAGATCTCCTCGAGGAGGAGGGACTCGTGCTGGTCACGACGCACACCGGTCTTCTCGAGATCATCGACCTTGCGGGTATGCGATCGATCCTCCGCCACCAGGTCCATCCTCCGGGGACAGAAGTCGATCTGCGCTACGATCCGAGAAGCCGTCGCCTGATCACCTCCGGCACGGATGGAACCGCACGGGTCTGGTCGCTCGATCGATTGCTGCAGGACGCGGCCCTCCGGCCTTTTCCGAAGGCGGAGATCGGCGCTATCGCCGTCTCGCCCGATGGCCAGCGGCTGGCCGTCGGAGATCACGATCACCTGCTCCACCTCTGGAATCTGGAAACGCGCCAACTCGAAAGGACCATTCCAGCCCACTCGGCCTGGGTCTACGACCTCTCGTTCTCTCCCGATGGTCAACGTCTCGCTACTGCCAGCCGCGAGCACGCCGTCAAGATCTGGCAGGTCTCGACTGGCGAGCTTCTCCGGTCTCTTCCCCACGACCTGCAGGTTCCGGTCGTCCTTTATTCTCCCGACGGGCAGTCCCTGGCCACCAGCAGCTCCGACAAGGTCGTGCGGCTCTGGGACCCGGAGACAGGGCAGTTGCAAAGAGAGATCAGGGGGTTCAAGGATGAGGTGAGATCGTTGGCCTGGTCGCCGACCCAGCCCCTTCTCGCCACCGGGACGCTCCGGGACGAGATCTGTCTTTGGGATCCTGGCCGGGATGGGAAGCGATTTCGGCTGTCGCAGACACCGGCCAAGGTCTCCTCCCTCGCCTTCTCTCCGGATGGCAAGAGCCTCGCGGTTGCCGGGGACGACCGCTCGATCCGGGTCTACGATGTCGCCCAGCGGGTGCTTCGGACGACCCTCTCCGGGTCCCGCGCGGGCAGTCGTCTGGTGGCCTTCTCCCCCGATGGCAAACGGCTCGCGGTCGCGGGCCAGGATGGTGCCATTCGCCTCCACGATGTCGCCACAGGCCGGGAACTGCTCCGACTCGACCGGTATCCCGCTCTCCTGCAATCGTTGCGCTTCTCTCCCGACGGCCGGACCCTCTTCACCGGCGATCAGGATCACCGAGTCCAGGCCTACTCCGCCGCGCCTTGAGCGCGGCGCCGGCTCACGGGCGATCGCGCAGGATCAGATCCCGCAGGGGCTCTCCGCGCTGAAAGCGCCCCAGGTTGTCGAGAAAATGGGCGAGGTGGCGGTCGCGCTCGTCGTGATGGCCGCCGGCGGTATGCGGGGTGAGGAGGCAGTTGGGCAGTTTCCAGAGCGGGTGGTCGGGTGGCAGTGGCTCCGGATCGGTCACGTCGAGGTAGGCTGCGGCGAGCGGCCCCTCGACCAACGCTTCCCGCAGCGCCTCCTGGTCGACCGTCTTCCCGCGCCCAATGTTGTAGAAACGACTTCCCCGACGCAGCCCCTGGAAAAAGGCCCGATCACAGAACTTCTCGGTCGCCGGGCTCGCTGGCAAGATGTTGATGACGTGATCGGCCTCCGCACAGGCCGCTCGGACCCCGCCCGCGTCGACCATCGGAATCGGCTCGTGCCCCGTAGGCCGTCGGCGGTAGCCCGTCAGCCGCATTCCCAGCGGGGTCAGCAACTCGACCAGCCGCTCGGCGATCGTGCCATACCCGAGCAGCACCGCCGCTTGCCCCCGCAGGAGGAACGACTCGGCCCGCAGCTCCATCATCGGCCAGCTCCGCTCTCCCCGCTGGATCTCCCAGGCTCTCGGGAGCTGTCGGGCGAGGCTGAAGATCATCGCGACGACATGCTCCGCGCAGGGGTCGGCATAGACACCAGAGCTGTTGGTCATCTGTCGCCCGCCCGCCTGGAGCCACTCCCGGACGTCGTCCCGGTCGTAGCGCTCGAACCCGGCTGTGTCGACCTGGATCCAGCGCAACGTCTCGGTCCGCATCATCAGGTCGAGCGGGGGCTGCCCGTAAGCGATCGTCGGCCCTTTCCGCTCGATCTCGGCCCCCTCGATCCACTCTCCACCCGCCTGCTCAACCCCTCGCCGCAGCCGCTCCCGATCGGCCGCTGAAATGTCCACCTGCGCCCAGACTTTCATCATCGATTTATCCTCTCCGGTCTCTGGTCCGATCTCTGGTCCGATCTCTGATCCGATCTCTGATCCCCTCTGACCTTGGATGGGGTAGGATGGCAGGGGACGCCCAAGTTCGCAAGCCTGCTTTGACTCTCATCGGTGTTGGATCGATCAATCAACAGAGATCACCATTTGCTTGAAGATGAAGATTGGTTGTTACTAC